>MGAI01000027.1:0-15500 GCA_001789695.1 Candidatus Roizmanbacteria bacterium RIFCSPLOWO2_01_FULL_37_16
CAATATATTAACTAAATCAAGCTCACCCCAGAACCTTTAAGTTCATTCTTTAATTGTCTAACATTTTTGAAAAGGATACCTTTACAGCCAAGAGACTCAGCAATTTCTACGAATCTTTGAATATCATCAATGAAGACGCATTCTTTCGCGTCAAGTTGATTTCTTTTCAGCGCAAGTTTAAATATTTCGGGAGTGTTTTTTGAAAGATGTACCTCGTTTGAATTAAGAACATCATCGAAATTATCAAAGAGCCCTCTTTTTTTATTAACCTCTACGTGGGCCTTAATGGTATTGGAAATTAAAATCATTTTGTATTTTTTACGTAGATTTTTAATTACTTCGATAACACCTGGTTTTATTCTTGTTGTTTCTTCATATCCCTTCATCCATAAATTAGAAGGAATAATTCTTGGGTCTATATTCTCAGTCTTAGCAATTCTTCTCCAATACTCACTTTCAGAAATATCTCCCTTACACAAGGGCCCAACAAAATGATTTATTTTTTTCCAAAATTCTTGTTTGCTTTTAGGTTTGAAGATTTTTGCGAATTCATTCAATTGTTTACCTTGCTCTACAACTACTCCACCCGCATCGAAAATAATAGCTTTAATCATGAAAGAATTGTAGCAAAAATGGTCAGATTAAGACAAGTTCAGCTCCTCGGCGTGGATTCGAACCACGAACCTCGAAGTTACATCGACCCTTAAGTTACCTTAAGAAATGGACTATCTCATTGCCCTAACATTTGATAGGGGATCGGGTATATAGTCTCTACACATTTCCCCGACTTTAGCGGGGTTTAGCTCGGGATTGTCCTCCGAATCGGAGGAGTCCCCCGAATTAGCCCGATTTTCCATTCCAAATTACTTTGGAAGGCTGCCAATTAAACAGCTTCTTGCTCTACCGTTGAGCTACCGAGGAATGTAAATGTGCTCAGGAAATTTTACCACCTAATAAAGCTGAAATCCAGCCTATTATTCTCCTTTGTTTATTGCTATCACTAAAACGGATTGTAAAAACTCCATATTGATGAATATTTTTTCTAATCTTTTTACTTTTTATTTTGTTTTTAGCAACATATGTTTTATGAAATTGATTTTCTGGAATTTTAGTTAAAATCGACCAATATTTCTTGGCTTCTTCTACATTTAACCCTTCATGAATCCAGATTGCTCCTCTAAATTTAGACAATGGTATCACACAAAATTCCTTGAACCATTTAACCATGAATTTAATAATTTTAGGATCTGTATTTGCAAATCCTCCCTTACCATCAGTTTTATCTCCCTCACCAGCATAAAAAGCAACTCCTGCTATGAATCTATCTCTTTTATTTAACTTTCCAAGTTCGTATTTAGATTTTTCAAAAATTTCTTTAGTTCTTAAGAGTCTTTTTTGTCTTTTATTTTCAGCTGCAATCTGTGATCCTTTTCTTTGACCATATATCCTATTTTCAAGAAGTCTCTTTTTTTGGTCATGAGTTAAAACAATATCCCGGCACCATCTACTTAAAGTATCCTTCGAGACGGACACCTGTTTCAAAATCTCACCATATGATAGACCACTTTTTCTTAATTCTTGTGCCTTAAGTTTTATTTCTAGTTTACCAAAATAACCCATACCTATAATTTAATAATTCGAACAGAGAATTGTCAAATATTTAGAACTATAATTCAATGTTCGATTAATAAATTAAAGGGGGGACATCTCCGGGCTGCTTCAATATTAAGCTACACCTGAAGTCTTACCTACTTTTTCTTAAATACATCATAAATCCAACTTTAATTTTATGAAATTAACATACATCTTATTATTGACTTTTAACTAATGTAGAATCAAGGTATGCATGATAGGAAAACAATTCCACTTGCAGATGATGATAGAGATACCATAAAAACTCTTATCTGGATGAGAATTCCACCTTTGGTGGTAGGATCTATTCTCGGATTTATTCTTTCCTTTGCTACTTCTCGTTTCGAGGAAGTCTTGTCAAAGAGAGTCGAAATTGCATTTTTCATTCCCTTTGTTGTCTATATGGCTGATGCTGTTGGAACCCAAACCCAAACCATCTTTATAAGAGATTTAAGCCGTGGTACGGCAAAATTTAGTAACTATCTTCTAAAAGAAACGATTCTAGGGATTATCTTGGGGTTGTTTTTTGGATTGTTATCTTGGATCGTGGTTTCCCTCTGGTTTAATTCTGCAAGACTAGCAACGGCAGTTGGCTTAGCAACATTTACTGCTATCGGCACTGCTCCTTTTGTGGCAATTTTGATAACTAAGGCCTTGCAGCTTGAACATCAAGATCCAGCTGTCGGAGCTGGACCTATAGCCACAGTTATCCAAGATACCATAAGCGTCGTGCTATATGGCATGATTGCAAGCGCCATCTTACTAAGCTGAGTAGCAACAATCAGCAGGAAAACAATCCAAGAAAGATATAAATTTAGGTGGGTCAAGGGTATTAAATTGACATCTTAAATTTATGCTGGTAGGATATAATTTAAAAGGAGGTTGCCTAATGGAAAAGGACATTGCCAGTTATATCCGAAAACATACTTTTCTGGTTATTTTATTAATATTTTGCGCTCTATTACTTCTGGGAATAGGTGAATTTTTTTTATACCGCAAGACGCAAGAGTTAAACAAAATGATATCAGAAGGACTAATGCAGATTAAGGAAGAACTTAAAAAAGATCCTTATTCACTGGATGAGATGATCGAAGAATTATAAAGGTAGCTAAAATGGAAGCGTTAAATGGGACTCTTTTCTGCCTTGATCTTTTAAATATTTTTTCCAGTCAACTTTGATCGAGCTTTTACCTTTTTCGTTAAGATACATCACCTCGCCCTGTCTCACGCCAAACTCAAATAATTCCTTTGTTAACATAACATCGTCTAAGCAGTATTTCTTCAAATCCTCCCACTTTCCCTCCTGATAAAGTTGAATTGCGATAAGTCCGTGACCACTTTTCTTCTTACCCAGCGTAGCGAAGACCAGATCATTTAACGAGAGCCTTTTGCCTATCTTATTTTTTATATCTTCAAGAATATCGAAGATTGGAAAATTTTGCAGCTTTCCTGGATAGTATCCCTGAAGCACTGGTAGATCAAAACTTCTGACATTAAAACCAATGATATAGGAGCTTGCTTCAAGAAGCGGGAAAAGTCTCGACAATTCTTTTTCTACAAATATTTTATTTTGCTGATCACGATAATCATATAGTCCGACGGTTGTAACTCCCAATTTTTTGGGATCGTTATATTCACGAAAGCTGTATTTTGTCTCTAAATCAATAATGACAGGAAATTTTCTCATTAGTTAGCTTTTCGTTTTGTAGTTATATCTTTAAAAATCTCCATCTCAAGAATTTGCGGCAGATGCGACTTTATCTCTGGATTGATATTAATTTTGTTAAGTTGACCTTGCAGTTGCTGATATAGATTATCAAAAAGGTGAAAAAATGCTTCCTTTTGATTCTTTGATAATGCCCCAAATTCTCTCTGAAAAATCTCATCGAGTTTTCCCAAGCTCCATAGAGTCTCGATCAAAACATTATCTTTAAACTGTAACAGTGAGATGTCCCCGGAGATTGGTTTAATTTTAAATCGCATCATGCGGATTTCTTCATACATTTTTTCGATCGGAGGTTTATTTCCAAGCGCTTTCTTTAAGTTGTTAAAAATCTCGACGATATCTTTGTTATTTTTTTTAGTCATATTTTGTTGTTATAATCTTAGAATGATAAAAGAAAAAATTATTCAGGATCAAATCGTAGCTCTCAAAAACCATGAGCCAGATAAACTCTCAATTCTTAGATATATTTTAGCAAAAATCAAAAACAAAGAAATAGAAAAAAAATCCATCGATCCCGCGCAGAAGAGTTCTGAACTAACTGATGATGAAACAATTATGGTACTCCGAAAAATTGTCAAAGAGTTAAATGAATCGATCGAAGCTTTTGAAAAAGGAAAAAGAGAAGACCTTGTTTCAGAATATCAAAAACAACTCGAGATTGTGTCTTTCTATCTGCCAAAAGAGCTTTCGGATGAAGAACTCAAAAACGAAATAAAAAAAATTATCGACAACAATAGAAAGCTCTATGAGAAAAATCCGAAAGCCATAATCGGAATCTGTATTAAAGAACTTAAGTCTAAGGCCGATCCGACACGAATTGTAAAAATACTTAACTCCTTAACTTCTCATTAAATCCCGGTTTCCAACAGAATGTTATACTTTAAATATGAAACTAGTAAGAAAGGTCGTCCTTTTTCTCATAGTCTTATTCTTTTTTTCCTCTTTAACTAAAAATCTGCTTGATTATGGGAAAAAATTGTCATTTTATGAAGACTATAGAAGAGAATATGAAAATGAAAAGAAAAGAAATATCGAGCTCAAAACCCAACTTTTGAAAAAAAGCGACACCAATGAAATTGAAAAAACCATAAGAAATAAGCTTAACCTCTTGAAACCAGATGAGGTTGCCATTATTCTCCGTCAACCATCTCCAACTCCTGTTGTTATTACTCCTACTCCCCTACCAAATTATCTTCAGTGGTGGAAGGTCTTTTTCTAGAGTACACTATGGCGACGTTGTCATTATAAACTTCTATAAACTCATTTTTTTTAAGCTCTTTTACAAATCGTGAAATAATCTGCGAGGTAGTGTCATTTTTATCCCCCGCAAGCCATGACTGTGGCAATAACACCGTATCAATCTGATATTTTTTAAATACACGATTTAAAGGAATTTTCAAACGCAACAGTGAATTATTCTCGCCAAAAATATAGTCACTCTCCAAGACGCTTAATTTTTGACGCCAACTTGCCATCCTTCCGTCGATGAAAACTTTTTTCTGGGGAAATTTCCAGTCAAGATATCCTCCCCACTCATAATTACTGTAGACTTGACCTTTAGGCATATGACTTGATAGATAGATGAGCGCTTTCTCTGGATAATATCTCTTTTCGCTTCTGGTTGCCGCGGCAAGATAATCTCCCTTTATCTGAAAAAAGGCTAAGACCAAAATCACAATAAAGAAAAAAACGTAGACTAGATGGAATCGGAAAAGCTTTTGCCTATTATCACCTACGTCAAGCATAAAATTTTCAATCCCTTTTCGCGTCAAAATTATGCTGTATATTAACAAAAGTGGCACATTCCGCGCTGATGAAAAAGCGGCTATAAAGATCAGTATAAAAATTAAAATCTCGTAGCCTTTATATCTTTTCCAGTATTGCACAATAAAAGCCAAAAAATAGGCTATTGAGATTAGTGTAATCGATGTTATGGAAAATAAGAGCGGTCGCCATTCAATGATAAAAAAACGGATAGGCAGATCCGTCGTCGAGACCCATACCTCTCGCCATAATCCTATCCCATAAGGGTTCAGCAACGTGATTAGTATGCTTAAAAAAAGAAGAACAAAATCACCAAAATTACGTTTCCTGAATATTGCAACCGATAAGACGATTAGACCTGCGACAAATCCCGCGTGTAAGTTCGCCCAAAGCAAAAATAGAACGGGGAGAAAGTATTTAAATTTTCTCCACCACTTATCACTTAATATTATTTTAACTAGGATGGCGAAAAACAGCCAAGTTATAACCTGTGATCTGACACCAAAATAAGAAAAAAACATTGCAGTAGCAAAAATAATCCCAAGAGGAGTAAATCTTT
The DNA here is from genome assembly GCA_001789695.1 of Candidatus Roizmanbacteria bacterium RIFCSPLOWO2_01_FULL_37_16. Taxonomy (GTDB): domain Bacteria; phylum Patescibacteriota; class Microgenomatia; order UBA1406; family GWC2-37-13; genus 2-01-FULL-40-13. Next base: position 5,682 of record MGAI01000027.1, read on the forward strand.
TATTCAAGTCCCAAACACAGACAACTATGGAGACTAATGCAATAAAAGTAAATATTAAAGTCAGGCCAGTGAAATTTGCCAGTGAATATATTTTGGCTATGCCTATATGGGTTAGCCACTCATAATCTACATAAGGGTAACTTGGCATTGTGTAGGAGAAGGGGTCTGACTTTGGAATGCCGCTTTTTAAGATGACTTCACCCATTCTCAGCGCCCAGCCAAAATCCGGATCCAAAAATATCTTTGCTTTTAAAAAATAAATTATGAAAGAAGTGACTAATAACACTGCCGACAACAGTTGAAATAATAAAAAAATTTTTTTAAATTTCATTATTTATTAAACAATAAGATAAATAATTAGAGCGTATATGAAATATAAGGTTTGATAGAAACCGATGGGAATATGACTTTTTTTATATCTAAACCACAAATAAATCACTACAGGTAATAGCGGTAAAAATAGTAACAATACCTTTTTGTAGATCCCTATTGTAAAAAACCAAAAAATAATAAAAATCAGGCCAAAGAAATATTCAGAATATCTATTTCTTTTTAAATGTCTTTTATATAGTGATAAATTCATTGACGCAAAAGAAGAAGCCATAATTAATATAGGTAGGGGAAGATAATAGAATGATAAATTCCAATAGGAGATGATGAGCAACCACTTAAAGGAATAAATAATGGAGATTAATAATTCGCGCAAAAAATATATATTTCTAAATCTAAAAGGAGGAAAGGAATAAATATAATTCAAAAAATATAAAGTTACTAGAATTAATGGAGAAATAGGATTTAGATTCAAAGACAATAATAAACCAGAGAGAATTAAGAAAAAAAATATCCCCCAATAAACAATTTTGTTAGAAATTGATAGATATAAGTTCGCTCGTTTTAATTTTTTATCCTCATTTTTATCGACGTAATCATTTAGAAAGTAAACGGGCGAATAACTTATTATAAATACGATTAAACCAACTATAACTTGATTTGGCTTGAGAGAAATAATATTTAATAATCGCAGGGTAAAAAATAAGATGAAATAGAGATAAAAATTTCTTGATAGATGACTTAAATATTTTACTTCTTTCATGGATCAATTTAAATTTAGACTAATCCCTTCAATATACCCATATATTTTTCTCAAAAGATTAACGCTTTTTTTAACTTTTACTCTTAAAACTCCATGGTAACTATTGGGCCTTTCGTATCTTTTTTTCCATAAAGTTTTTTGGAAAAAAGGTTTAGAAAATTGGCTTAAAGGTACGTTGAGTTCTGATGACCAAAATTTTTCTAAATCTCTGATTTTTTCTTTATAAGACTCATTAGCAGTAAGTCTAAAAATTAAGTCCGTATTTGAAATATTAAAACTAACCTTTAGCCAATACAAGAAAAACTTGATCATATTTACGTCTATATTTGCAAATCCAACTTGATGATCTTTTTTAAAACCTTCCGCCCAATATAAAGCAACTCCAATCAAGAATATTTCTCTTTTTGTAAGTTTCTTTATTTCCCTAATTCCCTCTTGTTTTAAATTAAAAACTTTTTCTTCAAATTCCTTTTTCTTTCTAAGAAAATAGTCTAATTTTTTCCCATAAAACGGATCTGTTCTTCTTTTTTGTAAATTAATTATTTGATTTTGAGTTAGTTCTATATCTTTACACCAGGCACTTACACTTCCTATAGATATTTTTAAGGTTTCAGCAATTTCTTTTATACTTCTTCCTAAACGCCGCAGTTTTCGCGCTTTTAATTTCTCTCTAGATTTAGCCATATAGATAATATATCTATGGTACCATATTCAAATGTATAAATTGACAAGCACACTATTTAAAAGTATAATAATTGAGAACTTTGATATTACGGGGTAGTGTACGGTTGCACAGGAGGCTTAAATATTGGGCTCATATGAAAGTAATTTCATTTGATAATTGGCTTATAACGGCGAACTCTCGATTAAATCGAGATAACGCCGCGGGAATCCCGAAGTAACATCGGGAACCTGTAGAGACTGAACGCCAACCCCCGCTTAGCGGGGTGAAGACACAGTCCGACACTCCGAGTAATCGGAGAAACTGTTTGCATAATCTCCTAGACCGTGGTTCAACTCCCGGCCCCGTAACCATTCGACTCGTCGCCTTAAAACTTAACTTAAGTCTCCTCGCTCATGGTTATAACTGTAAAATTATTAAATAGTACTATTAATTAGTCGAATGTCCTGAGCGAAGTCGAAGGGACAAATGGATAATAAAAATATACTATAATATTTTCATGACCAATAACTTTCTCCTCTCCGTCGTTATTCCAGTCTACAATGAAGAAAACAACATCGATCCGCTTCTTAAGCGGCTGCTTCCAGTGGTTAAAAACTATAACTTCGAGATAATCTTCATAAGCGACGGCTCCAAAGATAAAACCGATGAAGTTATAAAATCAAAAGCAAAAAAGGATCCTTCGATAAAATTCGTGTCATTCTTACGTAATTTTGGTCACCAAAAAGCTTTAACCTGTGGCTATAATTTTGCCAAAGGCGACTGCGTGATTACAATAGACGCTGATCTTCAGGATCCACCCGAAGTAATTGGACAGATGGTCAAAAAATGGCAAAATGGAGCCAAGATTGTCTATGCCAAGCGCGAAAAAAGAGATGTAGATAATTTCATCAAAAAGCTAACAGCTTTTCTTTTCTATAAATTTATTAATTTCCTGTCCGATACACCTATACCCACAGACGTTGGTGACTATCGTCTCATTGATCGGGAAATTGTAAATTTCCTAAATAATCTTCCAGAAAAATCCCGTTTTTTGCGAGGTCTGGTTGCTTGGGGCGGCCATCCCGCCTCTTATGTTTATTTTAAAAGAGAGAAAAGATATGCAGGAGTTACCCACTACACCTTTTCAAAAATGCTCAACTTCGCTCTTGAAGGAATAACCTCTTTTTCGGTAAAACCGCTTCGGCTCTCTATCTATTTTGGATTTTTTGCCTCTTTTTTCAGCGTAATTGTAATCGCCACAAAATCTGTACAACATTTTATCTTAAACCAAGGCGACTGGCTGCCTGGATGGGCTTCGCTTTTTTTCTCAATTGTTTTTTTAGGAGGAGTCCAACTTATTACGATAGGATTAATCGGCGAGTATGTAGGAAAAATTTATCAGGAGATTCAAAACAGACCACAATATCTAATTAAAGAAAAAGTTAATCTCTAAATTCAGAATTATGAATTTAGAATTCTGAATTTCATGAAAATTATTGGTACTATCTTAATTTCAATTGGGCTTGCTCTACTACTTTTTGTTGTCTTCAATTTTATAAAAGAAAGAAACCGGATGGCATCTCCAATACCCGAAGAAAAAGGAGTGAAGGTGATTTTTGTCACTCCTCAATCAAATAAATGACAAAAATCATCCTGAGCGAGCGATGCGAGTCGAAGGATCCCCATACGATAGTCATCTAACTTTTACGGACCAGGAATTTCCAACTTAAAAAGCTTGCAATTACTTCCAATCCCTCCTAAAAACAAAAAGCAGATCACATTTAATATTAAATAGGCGCTGATAAAAAGAATAAATCCGAAAAGAGCGTATTTTAAAGTTCCTTGGGCCCTTTTAACATTCTCAGGATTTCCAAATGAGGTAAGATATCTAAAAGCTCCAACAACAAACATGATAAAAAGCACAAGGATGACAAGCGTTGAAGACATGAAGAGGATATTCCCAAAAACCACCTCCAAGCATTTTAAAGTCGGCACCCCTTCTGGAGTTACGCAGTTTCCCCACTCTTTTATTTGAGCATAGACTAAAAAAGAAGTAAGCATGCTTAACAAATTAAATCAAAAGAATTATGATCCTGGCGGCTGCAATAAAGGCGGTATTGTTATTGGACAAGAAAGACCCAAGCAAAGACGGTTGGCAAAAATCACTTGTTCAAAAGTTACTATGACTGCCAAAACGGCAACTATTATAATTAAACCAGTTATAGCGCTTGTGATTTTATCTCTGGCCTTATCGACATTTTCTTTGTTCCCACCTGAGGTAACCCACGATAAGGCTCCTGTCAAAAGGAAAAGCAAGGCTGCTAAACCGGCAATTATAAAAAAGGCTCTAATCATAAAAGTAAGAATATCGCCGAGAGATGGAATTTTAAAACCGATTGCATTTTCATTAACCATGATGGTTGGATCTTGTGCATAAGCCGGAGCTACCAACGATAAATAACCTACTACCTGTAAGTATTTAAGTATGGAGATAATCTTTTTTATTTTGCTCATCATATTCTTAACTCTACTGAACCTTTTTTTATTTGTCAAGGGGCAAACCAGAACAAGTTCGGTTTGACCCACGCCCACCAATAATCGTTCTTCGAGCCGTGTGCAAATAGTGCCGAATAGTCGAGAAGTAAGATATGGCGGGAAGGGGCTTATTCACTCCTCCTTGGCTCTATACTGTAGAGCTTCTGCAACATAGGCAGCCTCAATTTTGTCTTTGCCCGAAAGATCTGCTATCGTCTGGGCGATCTTTATCACCTTAAAGTAACTCCTGGCCGAAAGAGACAACCGAGAAATGGCTTGCTTTAAAAGATTAACAGCTTCGGAAGTTAATTGGCAGTGTTTTTTGACCTGGGCTGAACTCATTTCGCCATTAACTTTAATTTTAGAGTTTTTGAATCTTTTAACTTGTCTTTGACGTGCAGTTGTCACTCGCGATCTGATTATTTTACTTGGCTCTGCGTTTTGGTATAGATCTAAACTATCTTCCCCAACAGGTGGGACATCTATATGAATGTCGATTCGATCCAAAAGCGGCCCGGAGAGTCGTTTGTGGTACTTGAGAATGGCTCCTGGCATGCAGCGACATTTCCTTTTGGGATGACCCAGATATCCACATGGACAGGGATTTGAGGCTGCCAAAAGGAGAAAGCGGCATGGAAAAGTTAAACTGCCTGCGGCTCTTGAGATACTGACAAAACCATCCTCCAGAGGTTGTCTTAAGGATTCCAGGACAGAACGGGGGAACTCTGAAAGCTCGTCCAAAAATAAAACTCCTCGATGGGCCAAAGATATTTCTCCAGGTGTAGGATGTGTTCCCCCGCCGATCAAGCCAATACGTGAGGTAGTGTGATGGGGAGAACGAAACGGCGGCTTATCAATGTAAAATTTGTTCTGTAAAAGACCAGAGACAGAATATATTTTCGAGACTTCAAGCGTCTCATCTCTATCCATTTTTGGCAATAGCGAGGGAAAGGCACGCGAAAGCATTGTCTTTCCTGCTCCAGGCGGGCCCTTCAAAAGAACATTGTGAAAACCCGAAGCTGCAATCTCAAGAGCTCTTTTTGCCTGCTCCTGTCCTCTCACCTCGGCAAAGTCGAAATCATAATTATCTTGGCTTACCACCTCTTGCCATTTTATTTTTGCCTGGATAGATATTGGTTTTTGCTGATTAAGATGTAAAACCAGATCAGCAAGCCTACTTACTGGATAAACATTGATGCTTTCGACCAAACCTGCCTCTTTTGCATTTTCAACAGATACATAAAGATCGGTAATCTTTAACTTTTTGGCTAAAAGAGCAACCGAAATCACTCCAGGAACTCTTCGTACCTTCCCCTCGAGTGACAACTCACCTAAAAATAGACTTTTACTTAGTCGATCTTTATCTACGTACCCTGAAGCTGCTAGAATTCCGACTGCAATAGGCAGATCAAAACCTGAGCCTTCTTTTGGGATATCTGCCGGGGCAAGATTAACAGTAAGACGTGAGTCAGGCATGTCAAAGTTTACATTCTCAATCGCAGTTCGAACCCTGTCTTTTGCTTCATCGATGGATTTGCTGGGAAGGCCAACTATGGTAAAGGTAGGAAATCCTTTACCGGCAACGTCTACCTCTACCTCGATTAAAACACCATCTAGTCCGATTGTAGTCCCAGAAAGAACTTTCGCAAGCATTACAATATTGAGTTTATTTTGTTATAGAAAAAAAGTCTGTAGACTATATACGACAAAAATGGAAGTTTTATTTGCTGGGAGCAGTTTTTTCTTTCATTTCGAGGTTCTTAAACCAACTTCTTTTAAGTAGGACTGCAATCACCGCATATACTCCTATATCCACCCATGACTCCTCGATTGACTCATTTTCTGGTTTTTTATCCTGTATTAAAAGGTGTTTGATGCGATTGAACTTCTCTGATATCCGAAAAGCTATTCCTAACTCTCCCATATCTAAGATATTGCCTTTTCCGTAATCTTTGTGTTTTTTCTTGAACATTTCAACCATTTCTTGGCAAACTTTTTCAAAAGCTTCATCCAGATATTTTGGGTTTTTCATTGTTGATGATTATACTAATAATTAACAACACTGTCATGCTGAACTTGGTGAAATAAATTCAGGATGACACGGTATGCTATATTTCATCATCTTGACAGAAAAAGAGGTTATCTGTAATATGAAATTCTCAGAATGTCAAAAATTCTGAAAAAAAAGTTAAGTCAAATTATAATTTCCCCCGTTTAGGGGGATTTTTTTTAACTATGAATGCTAAACTCGAGAGACTTAGTTCTCCCGAATTTAGAAACAAGCTTTTCCAACAACAATTTGAACTTACAAAGGAATTTTATCGCGTTCCTTATTCCAATCCTGTAGACAAATCGACAAGACTTGAACACCGCAGAATATCACAAATAATGGCAAATAATGCTATAGATTTAGCCCTTCCAAGTATATTACAAAATATGGAAAAAAATAATTTGACTGAAATAGCCTTGGTAGCAGAACTACGGGGCTCCCTCGCTCTAATCACTCCTGAAACGATCGAACATTTGATTAAGAGATTAAATTCTGTAGAAAGAGGGGGTATTACCATATCTTTATGGGCTCAAGGAATAAAAAGGTATCCCAATCTGCAAGACTCTTCCTTAGATCATACAGAAATGTATTTTGAGTCAGGTTATTTAGATAAAGATTTAAACAATGTACATGTAGTTTTAATGGATTGGGGCACAGCAACAGGAAGTACAAATAGAGACGGAGCTAAGGCTTTAAAAAGCCACGGATTAGATTATGGCCACATGACGAATATTTCAATGACTATCTCAGAAGAAGCTGAACAAAGACTAATAGAAGATTGTCAAGATGATACTGGCTCCATTAATATACAAGCAACTACTCGAGCCAAATTAAACGATATAAAGTACGTAGAATGGATTGCTCCATTTATTGATTTTGATAAACGGCAAATTGGTGAGTTTATTCGTGTTGAAGAGGGACCAAAAGATTGGGGAGATGTAATGTGGGGGATGATAGATCACGCTTGGGGAAAATTGGAAAGGCCTGAGACTTCCGAAGAAATTAAAAAAGATATTGAAGAGTTTATAGCAGTTTTCGCAGATACTTATCGCGATTTTATTTTGGATGATGAAATAGAAAATCTAAAGAAAATTTATTTTGAAAAATATAGGATTAAACTATAACGGAGAGTCCTGAATGTCATCTAGTTAATTCTAAAAAAGTATATTTATACTTTTTATCTCCTGATTCCGTTTTCGCAACTATTTTTTTAAATTCCGAATAATCGGGAAAAAAAGTATCTGCTTCAAAGTTTCCTTTTACAATCGTCAGATATAATTTATCCGCATATTTCATCGCCTGCTGATAAATTTGTCCACCTCCAATAACAAATATTTCCCTGTCCCGCGAAGCCTTGGCGAAGTGGGATTCTTTCTTTTTTGCCATCTCAATTGCCTCTTTCAGTGAATGTGCCACGAATGTATCGATTAATTGATTAATCGATACATATTCATTAAATTTAGGATTATTTGTTACTATTATGTTTATTCTATTTGGCAGTGGTCTTCCGATGGATTCAAAGGTTTTTCTGCCCATGATCACAACATGCCCTTCGGTAAGTTTTTTAAACCTTTTTATATCTTCCGGAATCTGCCAGAGAAGCTTACCCCCTTTTCCCAGTTCCATGTTTTCTCCTACTGCTGCAATAATACTTATTTTTGCCTTTTTCATTTATTTTTAGATTATTATGCCAATCTATATTTCACCTACGAGGTGTAAAATGGAACATGGTAACAAGCTACTTACTACTCTTAAAATATCCGCCTGACACAGAAAGTGCTGCTTTTATCGGTGGATGTGGATTATAGTTTACAAGTTCTAGATATTCTGGTTTGAACTCGTCAATATTTTTGAAGTCTTTAATAAATTTAACCTGTGGAAATGGCCGCGGTTTTCTTTTTAATTGCTCTTTGACCTGATCGATATGGATTTCATAAATATGGACGTCGCCAAAAGTATGGACAAAATCTCCCGGTTTATAACCTGTTAATTTGGCTATGATTAGAGTCAAAAGAGCATAGGAGGCAATGTTGAAAGGAACGCCCAAAAATAAATCTGCACTTCTCTGATATAGCTGCAGACAAAGCCTTCCGTCAATTACATTCAATTGGTACATGTTGTGGCAGATCGGAAAATGGGAAGTCTCCTCATATTTTGCCATCGTATAAAGATATTCCGGATTCCAAGAATTAACGATAGCATTGTGGGCTGCTGGATCTTCAATAACTTCGTTTATAGCCCACTTCAGCTGATCTATCGTCCTTTTATTTCTTGTAGGCCAGTGTCTCCATAGCTCTCCATATATTCTTGGCAACTCTCCCCACTTCTTGGCAAATCTATTATCTGTTTTTATTTTCTCTATAAATTCTTCTTTAGATAATAAATTCTTAATTCTAGATTCTGAATTCTGAATTCTATATATCTTATATGGATAATCATCCCAAATATGTACATTATTATCGACCAGATACTTGATATTTGACTGTCCGGACATAAACCAATATAATTCATGGGTGACGCCTTTCCAGTAAACTTTTTTGGTTGTCAAAAGAGGAAAACCTTCGGCTAAATCAAACCTCATTTGTTTTCCAAATAAACTATACGAGGCATCTCCTGTCCCACGATCAACTTTTCTATAACCTTTGGTTAGAGCTTCTTCAAGAAGATCAAGATATTGTTTTTCGGGATGAATTTTTCTCATACTATCTTTTTAATTTCCAATCACCAGCAGTAAATCTGTTTCTAGCGAAAAAATGCCAATCGTGTGGATTAGAATTTTGAATCTCTTTCCACATTTTTTTTGCCGATTTAGTGTAGAGGTTTTTATAAATTCTTTGTCTTGCATCAAACCAGTATTTTCGCAGAGTCTCTCCTTTTGCTTCCTGCTCCTTAAGCTCAAATTCAACATCAAGATTGTCAGCATCTTTAACGATCTTTGCCTCGATTGTTTCTCTTCTTTCATATTCTTTCCAGAGCTCAATCATTTCTTTTGCTAAAGACGTCCCGGAAAAAACATCCTCAATTGCCAACTCTTCATCTCTAGATGTGTATTGTCTTGAGACATAGTGGACGTCACCACTTCTGCTTTCACCCACATCATGAACCAGAGCCATTCGAACGACTTTGCCCAGATCTTTAACTCCTTCGTTCTTGGCTAAAACCATAGCAATCCAAGCAACACGGTAGCTGTGCTCTGCTTCGTTTGAAACATCGGCGTTTAAAAACTGCCGCCAGTTCCGCTGTAAAAACCGCAGACAGCCAACTTCGTACAAAAGTTCCAAATCTCTCTTTTTAGGCATAAGATTGAAAATTAACAAGATACAATCCACAAGTAATCCAAACAAATTTCAATATTCGAATTTCAAATATTTTTGTTTCTTGTTGTATGTTTCTTGGAATTTGTAAATTATATTTGCTTTTCCCTTTTTTTTGTCGTCACTCTTCCCCCCTGCCACTGCCCTCGATACATACTTCCTC
>MGAI01000027.1:15541-28634 GCA_001789695.1 Candidatus Roizmanbacteria bacterium RIFCSPLOWO2_01_FULL_37_16
CCCAACTCTAATGTGACCGGGACAGGTCCTTCGTTTTTCAATCCGAAAGTCAGCTTGCCTCTGTAGCCGGGAGCAGCGTTTCCTGTCCTTAAAAATAGACCGGAGCGGAAAGTCGTTGTTCTGGGTTTGAAGTTAGCGGTAATATTTTCCGGCAGGTTAATTTTTTCAATCGTGGAAATTAAATAAAATTCATTAGGTTTAATGGTAATTTTCTGTTTCTTACCTTTTTTATGTTTTGCGATGGTTTTTATTTTTGGTGTATTGCGTTCTTCCTCTCCCAGAAATGCGTCACCGAAAATTTCATGCACTTCACCCAAGCGAAGATCAAATCCCGCTCCCTCGGGATTGGTCAATTCCCTTTCAGCCAGATCCTCAACCAGCTTAATTTCTTTCACCAGTTTTAGAAGTTTTTTTGGGCCTATTATCATTGGTTTCGCTGATTTTAACTGATTTTACTAATTTTAACTAATTCAACTAATATTTCCCATTTCTTCTAAAGTAAACGAGCCGTCACTATCGAAACTTACCTGAAATATCGGCAGACCGGAGGCAAGTTTTTTTAAAGTTTCAAATAGATGACTTTCAGTTACTTCCGTAAGAATTTCGTAAAGATATTCCTCGTCACATCCTGGAAAAAGCTTAACCGCTTTTTCCCCGATTAACTTTTTGGCAAGAATTCTGTGTTGTCGATTGATCAAGGTTTCCTGAAAGATAAACATCACCCCTTTGATCAACCTTGCTTCTGTTCTTAAGGAAAACAGAGAATTCACAGTATATTGTCCCTTAATTTGCAGTATGGCTCCGTTATACCGATTACTTAATTGGGAAGGTTTGTTTTGCTTGTTAAATGTCTCGTCTATTATCTTTTTTGCTTTTTCTTTATCGACTTCAAGTCCAAAAACTTCTCCGGTATTAATTATTAATGATAATTCGTCCAAGTTTGAAAAAGAAGATTTATCATCTAGTTTATAACGATTGTTAAAAATTATATCCTGGATCTGTGCTTTTGACAGGGTGAAGTTTATCACGTATCAATTATATTATAGAAACATTTTATATAATAAAATGTTGAATTTTAAAGTTATGTCAACTATACTGTCCTTTTCCCATTACCTGATGATTAAATGATAGATAGACATCGACAAAGAGAAGCATATCTAATCGGACGCTTTTTAGGCTAGAAGCATTTTTAACTGAGTATCTTGAAAAAGTCATAATTGATCCTTATATCGTTTAAAATCCTTGAATCTTGATTTCATTTGCCTTATAATGTCTTTCCTAATAATGTCTACTCATATCTGTGAAGCTTTGGTTGTTTCCTGTATTGATTTTAGATTGCAAAAAAAAATCCAAAAGTGGCTTTCGAAAAACTTTAAAAATAAAGCCTATGACTACGTGGGATTTGCTGGAGCAAGCAAAGACTTGAAGATAATTCTAAAACAGCTAGATATTTCCGTGAGATTGCATAAAATAAAGCAGGTTGTCTTAATTCATCACGAAGACTGCGGCGCATACGGCAAGGACAGTACTCCTGAAAATCATGCTAGAGATCTTAAAAAAGCCAAAAAGAAAATCACAAAACTTTATCCAAAACTCCAAACGAATCTATATTATCTACATCTCGATGGAAAGTTTGATGAAGTAAAGTAAACTCTCAATTTAGAAATATAGAATAATCTCTAATTTCTAGAGGTCTCCTGTTTGATTCGTCTATTAATATCGGTATTATAACTAAAGATCCCTCATATACTCTTTTTTTTATTTCTTCGTCTTTAAAAAGTTCCAAAAAATAAACTTTAGCTGCATCTTCAACTCCTACTAAGGTAATATCTTGATGATCGTAAACTACTTTATTCACTGGTGTAGAGAAAAATAAAATATACGGTTTCTCTGCCTTTTGTTTATCCAATAACGACAATTTTGTCAAAACATGAATTAACATTTCTCCTCTGTCAGCAGGTACGCTCCCAAACGATTGCCTCAGATCGAATCCGCCAAGAGGCTTACCGTGTGGTGAAACTACCATATATTCTTCACTGTGCAGTAAGTAGGGATGTGTAAATTCTTCTTCGGATGCTAATCCGGTTATATATTGGTTTGCTATTGTTCTTCCTATTGTAAATAATAAAGCCTGTTTTTGGCCAGAAGTCAATTCGGGAAAGTTTACTGTAATATATTGCTTAAATTTTGAATCTGTCGCAAGTCTTTTCGTGAGAAACTCTGTGATTTTTAAGACATGTTCTGAATATTCAATAAAATGAAACGGGTCAGCAAAAGTATCCTTCATTGAGCCAAACCCACCTGTTTCTTCTCCCAAGGCTTGTTGTATTTCTGTAGTCAGCTCTCTTGTTAATTCCGTCGTAGACAATGAATTTGCTTGTCCAAAACTAAAAATCAATCCCATGGTATCGGTATCTATCATTGCGGTAATTGCAACTTTTGCTTGAGGAGTTTTACCTTTTGCTTGAAGTATGTCATTGTACTCATTCTCAATTGCAATTGCTCGTTTTTCTGCCTCTTCCCAGGCTACTTGATTAACTTCTCCGGTAAATTCTTTTTCTTTTACTCCTTTCATAATACGGCCACAGCGATGATCTTCATCTTTTAAACTAGTATGACCGGTGACAATTTGTAATAACTCTCTGCCTTCATTGGCAGTTTGTTCGAGAATGCCTTCAAATCTTCTATCACTTATCGTTTCTCCATCTTCATTTAACTTGATTAATGATCCTGCTATTTCCTTAACATTTGTCGCTCTACCAAATTGATGCGGTATTGAAAGCCTTCCATCAATGCACTGTACAACTCCTACTTTAACTTCACCTCTTAATTGTTTTTCTTGTTCCAAAATCTCTAAAAAATCTTTGCTCTCAAGAATTTCCGCCATCAAAGTATTTCTATAAAGTATGTCTAAGATATTTTGCTTTGTTTTATCAACCACTTCAGGAATTTGGAGCTTAGTTGTTTTTTCTATTTTTGCAGATAAATTATGGAAATATAACTCAAGGGAGGATTTATAATTAATATCTAAGAGTAATCTATGTTCAAACGATCCTACATTGCCTAATAGGCAGTCCTTTTCGGTCATGAAGTGAAGAATTATACTAAATTTAACTGATTTTCTCAATCCAAAACCGTATTTTGTTAAAATGGTTGTATGACATCTGTTTTTATCTTTGATCCAACAGAAAACGATCCCTTAAGTAAGGTTCGGGGAGTAGGGCGATATCTGCAAATCCTCAAAGAAAACTTTCCCGATTGGGTATTTACCAGCGATTTAACCCCACTTCGCTCTTCGAGCTACGAGGGGCAGGCAATGAAACAATTAAATAACGAAGCGATATTTATAAACCCTTTCTTTAATTTTCTTCAACCACCTTTAACTTTAAACAGATTAGCCAAAAAACAAGTCGCCATTATCCATGACCTCATTCCTTTAAAATATCCCAAGCATTTCCCATCCGGTTTAAGAGGAAAACTGAATATTTTCTTAAACAAAATTGCACTCAAAAACTATGACCTGATTGTGACAGATTCCGAAGCTTCGAAGAAAGACATTATAGATATACTATATATAGATGAAGATAAAATAAAAGTAATTTATCCATGTTTACCTAAAGCGTTTGAAGTTGGAGGTTTGAGGTTAGAAGAAGAAAAAATTTATACATCTAACATCCAACTTCCAACCTCCTTCTGTTTATACGTTGGCGATGCTACTTGGAATAAAAACTTGGTTAATTTGGCCAAAGCGATTAAAATCATCAATGTAACATGTGTGTTCGTTGGAAGGGTTTTCAGTAATCAGTTATCAGTGCTCGGCAAAAAAACCGATAACCGATTACCGACTACCGACAACTATTCTCATCCTTGGCAGAAAGAATTTCGAGAATTTCTCAAAGAAGTAGATGACGATAAGCGCTTTATCTTTTTAGGTTATATTTCCGATGAACAACTTGTTCAACTTTACCAACAGGCTAGATGTAATACCTTAGTATCAAAAGATGAGGGTTTTGGTTTCTCTTTTCTTGAAGCAGCCTCACAAGGTTGCCCCTCAATTTTATCTGACATTCAAGTCCTTCATGAGACATCAAACAACAAAGGGGCACTATTCGCCAATCCCCAAAATCCAATCGATATTGCTAATGTCGTAGGTGAGGTATACTTTAATAAAGACTTAAGAAATAAACTGGGTTTTGATGCTCAAAGAAGAGTTATAAATTTTAACAAGAATAATTTTGCAAATTCTTTTTTAAAAATTATTAATTCTTAATTCTAGATTCTAAATTCTTGTTATGGATCTTCTAACTTATTCAATTATTTCAATAGTTTTAATTTTAATTCTGCATTTTGGCGTTGGCATTAAAGACGACTTTAATCTTTTCGTCACTGCAGGAATCTTTGTGATTGGTGCGGCAATGGGTGCCTACCTTAAGTCTTACGAATTCGGGCTAGGCGCCGCTATCATTCTTACACTTGTAATGTGGTAGAAAATTCTTCTAAGAGCGCAGTATCAAATTCCACTTGACAAATAATTTTCATCTATGTTAGTCTTAAATGTAATTATGATTTTACGAAAAGTCACTGAGAAACGAATTGTTTATATTTTGGCTGGTACATTAATATTATTACTCATAGTATTAATCTCCTTAATAAATAAGAAACGGGTTCTAGACCAGCAGATAATGACTCAACAAGGCTCTGAATTAAGTCAGGATCAAGGTGTCCCACCGGTTGCCTCATCTCTTCCACGCACAGCTTTTGCCGATTATACTCTAAATACTGATCTTCCTACTTTACCAACCTCGGTCAAGTTAGCCGACCTTAAAACCTCACATACTACAGGTGAAGCGCTGGACTTAGCCACCAGAATAGGATTTAACAACCCAGTCGTAGATGAAGGAGCAGGCATGGTATTGGTTAGTGATCAGGATGGAGAAGGTAATCAAGTAGGCCTGCTTCAAATTAGTAAAAAATCTGGAGATTTTCTCATTGTGTCTGAAACAGGCTATCCCACGGAAGGAACAGACCCGGTAAGCGCTGCTCAATCTTTTCTCTCAAAAATGGGTATTTGGGACGATACACTGGTCCCTACTGCTACTTTTAAGAGGGAGAGCTCGCCAGGAGTAGTTTTTGTCGAAATTCACCGCAGTTGGGAGATGTTAGGTCTTCCCATCCTCAATCCGATTGGTACATTAAATCTCTCCGAAACAGAAAGAGTCGCTGACGTACGGTTGGGATATATTGAAAACTCCGCCCCTGATGATACTGACGTTATAGAAAGCTCCGACGATCTCCCTGGTAAAACCAGACCTAACCAGTTCAATACTGTAACGGTCGGAGTTGTCGAGGATAACTTAAACGTAATGAATGTAACTTCAAATCTAAAATTGTTTGCTAATACCCAGGAAAAAGAATCAGACCAAGCGCTCAAAACACCCGAAGAGGCCTTGGAGGATCTAAAAAGCGGACGAACCTCATTTTCCCTGGTTAAACCGCTGGGTGCAGGAGTCTATGATGTCCAAAACGTCTTTCCCGATAGCCAAGCCGTCTCTGATACTGCAGTCATAAATGAAGTGGTTTTAACCTATCTTGATGAGGTTGGTCAAACAACTCAAAGCACTCTTTACCCCCATTATCTTTTTAGGGGTACAGCCACCTTGGCTTCGGGATACCAAGTCCAATTTGTTGAAACTGTATCTGCGGTTAAACAAATTAATGCCTTGGGTGTTTTTGCTGCTCAAAATACACTCCCCACTGTCTTCCCTGGACAAGGAAGCACACTTCAGTATGGCACGTTTAACTGGCTAAGCCCAGCGCCTAACCGTAATGCCGGCTTAGCTTGTGCTGGTTTAACACAACTTTTTCAACTTCCCAATGGTGGCTATATCGGATGGTATCCCAATACAGAACCTAGAAATTGGTTCTATGTTCCGCCTCCGGGTGAGATTGTAGATGCAGCAAGACTTAAAGAAGTTAAAAAAATATTGCGGTGGGAAGCTGCCAAAGCTTGCCAAGCCAGTAAAATTGATCCGACTGTCTGTGCTTATGCTGATGGCAATGTTAATCTTCAAGCTGCCTGTTACTACCTGGGTTCAGGTTCGCCTTATGTCTACGTCTATACAAAAACTGCCCAAAAGATGCAAATTAATTTACCAAAATCTGTTACTTATACTAATCCTTCTCTTTCCGAAAATTCCTGGATCTTTACATCTTATCCCGAACAAACTTTGACATTCGCCGATGGAATAACCAAATCAAAATTATATTATGAATACGATAAAAAAGTATTCAATTCTACCTTACCAACCTTTAAGAAAAGTCAAAAGGGATTTTTAGTCGATAAAGATGAATTGGCTGGATTCGTCAGCGCCCTTGCCAAGCAGACGGGCCTGAACGCAACTGAAGAAGCAGATCTTTTGGTCGAGATGACAAGAGAAGCCAGAAAAGTTTCTACAGATACACTTAAGGTTGGACTTATAGATAGACAAACTGTCGATAAAATTCTCCCCGTTTCAATCAATCCACAGCCTCAATCGTTTACCCGCGTGTTCTTTTATCTAACTTCAGCCACAGGTCAAGAAAAGCTAACTGCTCCCCTTATTCAAAAAGTCACTAGAGATGGAGATACGGTTGTTGAGGTGGGAGTTTTGGGATATTAAGTTATTTTAAATAACTTCTTGCTGTTTGCTTCTGTTATCCTTCCTAATTCATTTTGCGAAATTCCGATTTTTGCAGCCATAAATGAGGCGATTAAAGGCAAATTTTTTGGCTCATTTGGAAACTTTTTAAAAGGCGATAAAAACGGTGAATCTGTTTCTAAAACAAGTAGTTCTAAAGGGATTTTTTTTACGAATTCTTGTTTATCTTTTCGATAGCAAATATCTCCGTCTACGCCGATAAATATTTTATGCTTTCTTGCAAAACTCAAAAGCTCCCCATCTGGTTCGCAACAATGGAAAACAATCGAGATAGTAGAAAGTAGATAGTAGTTCGTAGTTAGGATATCCAACAAATCTTCTTTTGCTTCACGATTATGAATAATAATCGATTTCTTGTATTTTTTAGCTAATTTTAACTGTGTAAGTAATACTTCTTTTTGGAGTTCTATAAACTCTTCATTTATTTGGTAATTGGAATATTTTGTCTTCTGATAGTAATGTCTATCTAGTCCAACCTCGCCTACTGCCACAACTTTTGGCGAGACTAACAATTCTTCGATTAGTTTTAAATCATTTTTAATATTTGATTTGTCTTTTTGATTTTTGATATTCGATGTTTGATATTGATAAATGTGGTGCGGGTGAATCCCTACTGCTGCATAAATCCCCGCAAACTTCCCAGCAATCTCAATAGCTTTTTTTGATGTCTCAACATCTGCCCCAGGAACGACAAAATAATTTACGCCAGCTTTCCGCGTCCTGTCTACAACTTCATCGACTTTTCCTGCAAAAGCTTTAAAATTTAGATGACAATGGGTATCGAACATAAATAGTTAAAATAAGTTGAAACTAGTTGGAATCAGTTGAAATCAGTAATTCAATAATCTACACTAATTTTAACTGACTTTGAACTGATTTTAACTGAATTAAACTGACTATGACTATCTTTATCGCTGCCGACCACCGCGGCTTTGAGCTAAAAAATAAGCTTATCGAGTATATCCAAGAAAAAAATATCCGCATTGAAGATCTGGGTGCGTATGAATACAATTCTGTTGACGATTATCCAGATTTTGCCAAAAAAGTGGCAGAAGCAGTACTGCAAAATCCGGAAGAGTTTTTGGGTATTGTCATTTGCGGTTCTGGTGTTGGAGTCTCTATAACCGTCAACCGTTTTAAAGGTATCCGCTGCGGCTTGGGTTTTAAACCTGATCAAGTAAAACATATTAGAGAACATGACCACATTAATATCTTGTCTCTAGCTTCGGATTATGTCGATGATGCAATAGCCCAAAAATTGGTTGACTCCTTTCTCTCTACCCAGCCTAGAAAAGAAGAAAAATACCTCCGCAGGGTTAAAAAATTAGATGAGATTTAATTTAGCCTTTTAAGTGGTTTCTACTTAGATTTTAGATTGATATAAAAGTGAGGTCTTTAAAATTTCTGAATTTCTTGCCTAAAAAAAATCTAGCCATCTTTAGGAAACGTAAATTAAGATCTGTAACATAGAATTCACGAGCTTTATTTTTTAACAGTTTAAATTCGATCTCAGGGTGTCTGGCTAAATAATCTTTGAGTTTAATCGCAGTTTCTATTCCTTCGGTTATTATTCTGACATCCTTACCTATGATTGATTGAATTTTATTAGCAATTAATCCATAATGAGTACAACCCAAAATCAAACTGTCAATTTTTTTCTTTTTTAAAGGAGCTAGATATTTTTCCAAAATCAATTTCAGGCCAATCCAGTCGATCTCACCTTCTTCAATAATCGGGACTAATAATGGACAAGCTTTTTGAAAAATTTGGGCTTTGGGATAAACTTTTTTAATTTCCCTAATAAATGCTTTTGAATTCACTGTAGCATAAGTACCAATCACACCAACTCTTTTGGCCTGAAGTTCCCCAACTTTTTCAACTGCCGGCTTAATAACACCCAAAACCCGTCTATCAGGATAATTTTTAGCCAAATATTCTTGCTGGATTCGTTGTAACGACATTGAACTAGCTGTATTACAAGCAAGGACAATCAAGCCGCAGTTTTTTTTGAATAAAAAATCAACCGCGTTTTTGGTAAATTGATAAATTACCTTATCTGATCTGCCGCCATAAGGAACGCGGGCATTATCGCCCAAATAAACATAATCATAATCAGGTAAAACTTTGATTATTTCTCGCAAGATTGAAAGACCGCCCAATCCTGAATCAAAAACCCCGATTTTCATATATTTTTAGACTGTTGCCAAAGCTTCCATCTAACCTGTCAGGTTAGAATTGGGGCTTGGCAATTATCTATTATAGATGATAAAATTGGATTTATGGCTGGCAATGTTTATAAACTTCTGAAAGATAGGTATAAGAATAAAAAGGTTTTAATTGTGGGCCTAGGAGTTTTAGGTGGAGGAGTTGGTTTAGCGAAGTTTTTCGCTGGACTTGGGGCAAAAGTTACAATCACTGATAATAAAAATAAAACTCAACTTGCTTCGGCACTATCTCAACTCAAACATCTTCCAATAGAATACCATCTTGAAGGTCATCCAAAAGAAATTTTTCTTAAGGCTGATGTGATTGTTAAAGGACCTTTCGTCTCTTGGCATTTACCACCAATTGTCGCAGCAGAGAAAAAAGGTATCCCTATCGAGATGGAACTTTCCTTTTTCGCCCAATATAGTCCAGCTAAAATTATCGGCATTACAGGCTCGCGAGGTAAATCAACAACAACTATGATGATCTATAAACTTCTGAAACAAGCTGGTTGGCCGGTTCATTTAGGCGGCAGCCTTCCCCATATCTCGACCATTAATTATTTAAAAACCTTAACTTTTGAAGATTGGGTTGTGATGGAACTCCCATCCTGGCCTCTCTCCGGCTTTCACCGCAAAAAAATTAGCCCCCGTATTGCTGTTTTTACCAATTTTTATCCCGACCATCTTAATTATTACAAGAGAGTGGATGATTATTTATCTGATAAAAAGGCTATTTATTTGTATCAAAGATCCGATGATTTTCTTATCGCCAACAAGTCTCTACAATCTATTACTTCGCAAGACAAACCCAAATCGAAGATAATTTATTTTCAACCGCAGGATTTCCCTGTTCAACTAAAGTTTCTCAAGGGCAAACACAATCTAGAAAATGCCGCAGCTGCCTTAACTTTAGCTAAAGCTTTAAACCTTAATCTAGAGAATTGTATCAAGTCAATACAACAATTTAGCGGACTGCCTTTTCGTCAGCAAGTGGTTGACAAAAAAGGTGACGTTATCTTTGTCAACGATACCACCTCGACAACACCTGTGGCAACAATAAAAGCAATTGAAGCATTTGCTGATAAAAATATTATTTTAATACTTGGCGGAAACTCAAAAAATCTACCCTTTAATACTTTAATCAAACATTTAATTAAAGTTAAAAAAATTGTTCTTCTTGCTGGCTCTTTCACTGAAGAAATTCTACCGATTCTCAAACAGAAATATTCGAAAAAGATCACCGAAGTTTACAGTGATTTAGAAAAAGCAGTTAATAAATCTTATCAACTGGCTCAAGAACTGAAAGAAGAAGTCTATATTCTCTTTTCTCCAGCTGCCACCTCCTTTGCTATGTTCAATAACGAATTTCACCGAGGCGAAGAGTTCAACAAAATTATTTCACAGCTACTTTAAATTCTAAAACATCTGCGTTTTGCACCAAATAATCTTTGCCGTGAAGGAGGACTTTCCCTTGTTCGTGAGCCTTGAGCCAGGAGCCAATTTTGATGAGCTCTTGGGCGTTGATCTGTTCGACTTTGACAAAATACTTAGCAAAGTCACTATGGATTTTAGCTGCTGCCTCAATTGCTGTCGAATTTCTTTTTACAAGCCAAGCCCGCGCTTCTTTTCTTTTTGCGATTGTATAGAATGTAATTGTATCTAGAGCATGATAGGCTGCTTTGATCACTTGTTCTTTGGCTGTTTTTTTCAGGCCTAAATCTTTTAAAATCTTTTGCTGTTCTACCCATTTGTATTCGTTAAGGTCTGCCTCAAATCTCGCGCCTATTGACAGTACTTCGCTTCCTGCGATTTTTTTTGGCGAATCGGTCATCTCATCTTCGTCGATATTGGCAACCAACAATTGTTTCTTTAAGGTTAAAAGATTAAATGCCTTGACGAAAGCCTTATCTTTATCTTCCAACTTAATTTCAGAAGCCTGGACTCCCTGATTAAGCTTATCAATAATAATCTTTAACATTGCCCGCTCATCTGGGGTTGACTTCTCCTTATCTAGTCTTTTCTCCAAGGTCTGAAGATCAGCTAAAAGTAGTTCTTCATTTACGATCTCTATATCTTCTTCAGGATCGATCTTTGAGTGGACATGAGGAATACTCTCATTTTTAAAAAATCTGACAACGTGCAAGATGAGATCAACTTCCCGAATATGATGTAAAAACTGGTTGCCTAACCCTTCTCCCTGATGGGCTCCCTTGATAAGACCTGCAATATCGACAAAAGTTATAGTTGCTGTTGTGACTTTACCAATATTCTCAATCTTTGCTAATTGAAAAAGACTATCGTCCGGAATCTCAACCACACCAATATTTTTATCGATGGTTGTAAAGGGATGCGCAGCAACACCAGCCTTTGGTTTTGTCACCAAAGCATTAAAAAGCGTCGATTTTCCAGCGTTGGGAAGTCCTATAATACCTATTTTAAGACTCATATAACGGTTAAAATAATTATAATTGTAATTGACTTAACAAATATACTATGATAGTATTATCATACTAAACGTGGAGAGGATATTTCGCATGTCCTCTCCTTTTTTATATGAACTCAATTCTACTTCTAAGTCTATGAAAATCGCGAAAATCACTACCTGCCAGTTGTTTTATCTCCTTAGCGCTCCTCTCGCCTCTTGCTAAGATATAAATCTTTCTCTTTTTACTTTGTAAATACTTTAGTACTCTTACAAAATCACCATCGCCCGATAGGACTAACGCTTCTTGATAATTAGCCATATACCTGACTAAATCCAAAGTCATATCAACATCGCAGTTTGCTTTTTTAATTGGTTTCCCTTCTTCCCAATATATTTTGGTAGGTTTTAACTGCAAAAAATATCCGAATTGCTTTAGTTTTAAATAAAACTTTACACGTTTAATGTGCTTGCCGATGAGGATTATTTCATCATCAGATAAACTCTTGTCTTTAAGTTTTCTCTTTAGATACGTCAGTAATCCCTCGAGATTTAGCGGTTTATTATCTAGTAAGGAATAACAATATCCATGAAGCTCAATTCCAGCATAGTAAAAAGCCTTTTTTGCTTTATATTTTTCTTTGAGATAACGTATGAGCTTTCTGTAATCAATTTTCCATCCCAAACTTTTTTCTCCACCATAAAAAAGGTTGGCCGCATCTATAAAGGCAAAAGTACGCATAGCTTAAGGACGATTATAGCAAAATTAAAGAAAATTAAGGCCACCTTTGGGTTTTCTGATATAATCCCTTTATGCATAACAGAGTTGGATTAGGCACTTTTCCATTAGCTAGTGTTTTCAATCCCATATCTACAGGCGAGGCTGAAAAGCTTGTTAATAAATTTATTGATAGCGGTGGCTACTATATTGATACTGCTCCATTATATGGAAATGGAGTTGTAGAAAAATTGCTTGGTAGAGTGTTAAAAACAATTCCTCGAGATAAGTACTTTCTGGTCACAAAAACTGTAAAACACGTTGACGAAAAAGGGGGCTTATTTAAAAGTGGTAGATATGACGACGTTGTAAAACAAATAGACAATTCCCTTTCCAGACTGAAAATGGATTATGTTGACGTTCTTATGGTTCATTCTCCAGATGCAAATGTACCCATAGATGAAACTTTAAAGGCATTAGAAAAACTTCAGAAAGATGGAAAAGTAAAAGAGCTAGCAGTTTCTAATGTCAATCTTGAGGAACTTAAAAAATATAACAAGACTGGAAAGATTAAGTATGTGCAAAACAGATATAGTTTGATAAATAGAAGCCTATCGCCTGAATTGGAAAAGTATTTGTTAGATAACAAGATTTTTTTAATACCTTATCACTTATTAGAGATAGGACTTTTAACAGGGTTAGCTTTCGAAAATTTCAAATTGAGAAAGGGAGATTTTCGTGGAGAACTTCCATATTGGAATGAAGAAAATCAAAAGGTTATTTTTGAGTGGGTCAGAAATTCACTTAGTCCAATCGCTAAAAAATTAGGAATCACGATCGGGCAGCTTAGTATATCTTGGGCGCTGCATAGACCATTTATAGATTTTATTATTGTTGGAACAACAAAACCCGAGTTTCTAAAAATAAATCTAAAAGCGAATTCTATCAGACTAGGAGAAGAAGATTTGCAAAGAATAGAAATATCATATAACGGTCTCGAAGCGTTAATTAAATCAAAGTATGGAAAGTCAATACGTGAATTTAGAGG
>MGAI01000028.1 GCA_001789695.1 Candidatus Roizmanbacteria bacterium RIFCSPLOWO2_01_FULL_37_16
ATAATAGGAATATATATAGGTATAATTGACATCTTGCTAGCGAAGGGATTAGAATTTATAACAAAATTTAGATAGTACGCAAGGACTTATATTCAACCGCCTTTAATATCAAATATCAAAGATCAAAAATCAAATATACATATATAAAATCAAAAATATTTGATATTTACTATGTGTATTTGATATTTAATATTTAATTTTTGTTATTTTTATGGTGGTCGATCAGCAACAACTTCAAAAAGAGATAAAAGAAGTAAAAACAGCGGTTCCTTCAACTTCTCAAGCCAAATGGTATGTCATCCATGTCCAGACCGGCTATGAAGCCAGGGTAAAAACCGCTCTCGAACAACGCATTAAGAGCCTGGGAGTCCAAGACAAGATATTTGAAGTTATTATCCCAGTTAGAGAAATCGTGGTAGTGAAAAAGGGCAAGAAATCAAAAGCCCAGGAGAAAGTATTTCCCGGCTATGTTTTGATCAAGATGATCTTGGATGATGATTCGTGGTTGGTGGTTCGAACTACCGAGGGCGTGACTGGATTTGTCGGCGCGGGTTTGAAACCAACTCCAATTTCGGATAATGAAGTTGCGGCTATAATGAAATTTGTCCAACAAGAGAGTCCCAAGTTTAAAGCAAAATTTTCAGTTGGAGAAGCAGTCAAGATCACCGAGGGGCCGTTTACTGATTTTTTGGGGACAATTGAGGCGATTGATGAAGATAAAGGAAAGGTAAGAGTTCTGGTTTCAATCTTTGATAGGGAAACACCAGTTGAGCTCGACTTTCTGCAGGTAGCAAAGCTATAAAATAATTTAGAATTAATAAAAAAATAATACATTTTTAAATTTAATTCTGAATTGTTAATATGACAAAGAAAGTAAAGACAGTAATTAAATTAAATCTTGCAGCGGGTGCGGCAACTCCGGCGCCGCCGGTTGGACCGGCTTTGGGACAACACGGCGTTCCGATAATGGAGTTTATCAAAGAGTATAACGATCGGACTGCAAAAATGAAAGGGCAGGTCATTCCGGCAGTCATCACAGTTTACGAGGATAGAACTTTTACCTTTATTACTAAGCTGCCTCCGGTTACGGCGATGATCAAGAAAAAAATATCTTTAGCTAAAGGCTCTGGAAAGCCAAATACAGAAAAGGTGGGAAAGCTGACTAAAGCCGAAGTTGAAAAGATCGCAAAAGATAAATTGGCTGACTTGAATACTGACAGTTTAGAACAGGCCAAAAAAATCGTTGCCGGAACAGCTAGATCAATGGGAGTGGATATAGAATAAATTCAAATGTCAAAGCTCAAATGTCAAATCAAGCTCAAATTTCAAAATTCAAACGTTTTAGATTTGGGATTTTGGATTTGAATTGAAATTTGGATTTTGTCATTTTAACTTTCTAAATTATGGGTAAAATCAGAACCAGAATCTTAGGTTATGAAGATATAGAGATAAAGCAAAAAGAGGAGCAGAAGCGAAGAGCTGATGAGAAAAAGCATGCTAAGCACAAAATCCGAGCACAAGGCCTCAAGGGTGGAGAGCGGATGGTACAGATTGAGGTAGGTGAAGACGCTGTTTCAAAGATGGAGAAAGCCAAGAAAATACTAACGGAAGATAGTGGAAAAGAGATTCCAACGGGGAAAGAAGCAGGGAAGAAGATTAAAAAAATAAAAAAACACGTAAGGGGAAAAAATTATCTTCAGGCGAAGAAAGAAATTGAAAAAAATAAAACCTCCAATCTTTCGACTTCGCTCAAGAAAAGCCTCAAACTTCTAACATTGAGTGAAGCCATTAAGCTCCTCAAAAAAATCCATTTTGCCAAGTTTGACGAGTCGGTAGAGTTTCACCTCAATGTTGATAAGGAAGGATTAAAGGGTGAAATTGAGTTACCTCACTTAACCGGTAAAACTTTCAGAGTAAAAATTGTTGATGATAAAACACTCTTGGATATCGAGAAAGGGGATCTCAAATTCGACATTTTAATTACTCACCCCCAGTATATGCCTAAGCTTGCTAAATACGCTAAAGTTCTTGGACCTAAAGGACTAATGCCCAATCCAAAAGCAGGTACAATCTCAGACAAACCTGAAGAAGTAGCAAAAAAATTCTCAAAAGGAGCTATTCGTTGGAAAACAGAAGCAAAAGCCCCGCTTATTCACCAAACCATCGGCAAAATTTCTTTTGAAGAAAAAGCTCTATTAGCAAATGCGGAAGCACTGCTTGAGTCGGTGGGAAAATCTCACATCAGAAAGGCCTTCATTAAAACCACAATGAGTCCATCTATTGGACTGTTGATGGATAAATAATTTTCAATCTTCGATTTTTCTCAGTTTAATATTATTGATTTAGTAAGATAAGTTGAAAAATTGCTTTTGCAGCGTATTGATATTAGTTCTAGATAAATAACAGCATAGTAGTATAAAATGTTATCTAATGGTTAGTCGAGTTAAAAAAAGAATTTGGCTTACTTTAGTGATTTTTTCTTTTTACTTGGGATTAGTCTTTATCACAAGGCAGATTCTTATTAGTAAAAAGGCCAAAGATCAGGCATCGGCGGCGGCCTTATTGGTTGAGACAGTTTATCAGATTAGTAATGATGATTTTGCTAATCCGGAGCGGGGCTTTATGAAACAATCATCTATTTACCTGGATCAGGCTTTTGATCCTTCCAAAATTTCGGCCCTACAAGCTTCGGATACGATTGTTTGGGTATATTTCAGACTGGATAATTATCGAGATCCTCGAGATGGAGTAGGAGTGACGGTGACTAATTATCAGGCGAAGCCGCTAGAGTCGTTAGGTTCTAGGAGAGGCTTGGACACCGTTCAAGCTACATTTGACGAAGCCAGAAATAAAGGATTGAAGTTGGTGATTAGATTCATCTATAACTTCGGACCGCACTCAAACAGTGATCCGATGCAGGTGAATCCCGACGTACCGCTTAGTGCGGCGCTTGCTCATATTAATCAGTTAAAACCGCTACTGATTAAAAACGCGGACGTAATTCTTGCCGTCCAAGTAGGTTTTGTCGGTCATTTTGGCGAATGGCACAGTTCAAAATACCTCAACGATTTAAATACCAGAAAACAGATAGTTGATGCCTTGCTTCAAAGCGTTCCCAAAGACAGAATGCTGATGTTAAGATACCCTCGTTATAAACAACTTTGGTACGGTGGACCAATCACTGAAACAAATGCTTATAATCAATCGGATGTCACTCGTATCGGTTTGCATGACGATGCATTTTTAAGAGACGACAATGACGGTGGAACCTTTAGATCCACGGTCTGGGGTACGAAAATTACTACCTATTGCGACGGTTATCCTACTGGTGAAATACAATGTTGGAGGGATTACGTCAACAGAGATTCGTTATTTTCGCCGGTTGGCGGTGAAGCGGGAACCCAGAGTTCCACACCGTCCCAGTTAGCTTATTGTCCGAACGCTTTAACTCAGCTTAGCAATATGCACTGGTCATTCATCAATAACGGTTACAGCAAAGTCGTGCTTGATACTTGGGTTAATCAAGGTTGCATGCCGGAGATAAGACAGAGATTAGGTTATCGGTTTTTACTTAATCGTGTGTCTATTTCACAACAGGTTGCTCCAGGAGGAGTATTGGGATTTCACATGGAGTTGGAAAACAAAGGATTTGCCTCGCTATTTAATCCAAGACCAGCAATTTTAATTTTAAAGGGGAACAATAATAGCTATCAACGGGAAATTCCTTTAACAGGAATTGATCCCAGAAAATGGCTTCCCGGCCAAGTCAGTAAGGTAGATCTAAATATTCCAGTTCCTTCTGATGCGCCAAACGGTACCTACTCCCTCTATCTTTGGCTTCCCGATAGCACAACTAGTCTTCGCACGAGGCCCCAGTACGCAGTACGGTTCGCCAATCAAAATGTATGGCAGCCTACGACTGGGTTTAACCTTCTTGTTAACAATCTAATAGTAGGAGGTAACCCAATTACTCCCACCCCTACCCCAACCGGAAGTCCAACTTCGGCAAAGTTAAGATTCAAGATTGTTTTGCCTGATATCGCATCCCAAACAACAAATATATCCTCCTCTTTTGTCCAAATTGAAGCAAGAGACGGAACATCCCAAGTTTCAACCTCAACTATCAATCTTTCAAGAAGTGGTAATTACTTTCAGACAACATCTGATGTCTTGCTTAATATTACCCAATCTAAAACCTACAGTATCTTTATCAAAACCAGGATAGGGATAGGTCGCCTGTTTAACGCTGTTTCCCTCACACAATCCCAGACTCTTGACTGTGCATTAACCAGCAATCCCTCTTGTGGAGAACTAATAACCCAAAGGGATAGTAAACCTCTACTATCTGGAGACACTGACGGATTTAACTTACAATCAGGAAGCTTCAACAAGATAGACTCTGCCGACCTTCAGACACTTGCCTCCCAATTCAACTCTCCTCCTCCAACAGCCGGATCCTCATCGGACTTTAATCTTGATGGACAGGTGAATATTACCGATCTAGAGATCCTTGGGAGAAATTATGGAAGTAGTGGCGATTGAAAATTCCGTAAGAATGTCATATGATAAAAAAAGTTCATCTTAAGAAGCTAAACAGATTTCTTGTCTTAATTATATCGATTGAACTTTTGCTTTCGATCTTCTTCCTTTTTAAGTTTTATTGGAACACAACTCTTCCTAGAGAAACTTTTGAAACTGGAGTAACATTATGTCTGCAGGAGGGAAGGAGATACACAATAAATGAGGCCCAGATGGAAGCTGGGGCCTGCGATATTGAAATTAGCTCTGATGAAGATTTTGCCAAACTCGCAGTAGTAAACAAAGGTCTTAGTAATGTCAGGTCAATCTATTTTAGGAAAACCCCAAATACCAGTTTACCGCCTGAAATAGGTAATTTAAAAAACCTGACCGTACTAAATTTCCACCACACATTCAACACGTCGCTACCACCTGAGATAGGACAGCTGAAAAAACTTAAAGTATTGAAGCTGGACCAAGCAGATATTGAGAATATTCCCCCCGAAATAGGCGATTTAACCAGCCTTACCAGTTTAATTCTGATTAATAATGCCAAGAAAATTGCACTTCCCGCGGAGATTAAAAAACTAAAAAATTTGCAGGAATTAGCCTTAAGTTTTAATCCTGAGGTAGAATTGCCTTCGACTTTGGCTAAAATTCAATCTCTAGAAGATCTTGATTTGGCAGACAGCAACATCCGCGAAATTCCTATATCAGTTTATCAACTGCGTAATCTTAGAATCTTAAATTTAAGCAGCAATGAGATAGCTTCTATTTCAGCTGAAATCAACCTGCTAAGTTCACTCATAGGCTTAAAATTGTCTGATAATAATTTGGTTAATCTTCCATCCTTTTCGGGTTTATATAATTTAAATTCTCTTGACTTAAGTAATAACAAGCTGATCAATCTTCCTGATGGAATTGTCTTTCTTAGAAAACTGAAGTATCTTAATTTGTCCGGAAATAGGCTAGATATAAATGATGTTGAAAATCTTAAGAAGTTGCTACCTGAAACACAGATTATCTATTAATACCAGTTAGTTCCGATTAAATCGGAACTTCGCTGTAGTGGTATAAATTCCTCTTGAAAGTTTCGAAAAAGATATTATAGTAAAAGTAGACAACTTATGGATAAACGAAGAAATTATATTCTTATAGGTGCGGGGATTATTTTAGTAATTCTAATTCTTCTGACAGTAGTTTTAGGCTCACAAAGCCGGCAGATAAAGGAGAATTTACAGACAGAGACTGGACAATCTTTACTGCAAGACTCAACACAAACAGGAACTTACGAGCAGCTTCCTCCTCCAACAAGCCAATCAACTCCTGAAGAAGTGGCCGAAGGTTTTTATAACTGGTATGTTTCCCATCCTGACCCTTTAGGTTCGGGAGACTATGAAAAAAGTCTGTATATAACAGACGAATATAAGGAATCGATGACTGGATTTGTTGTGAGAGGTGATCATTTGAGCGGCGAGCCGGTTCTAACCTGTGTTGGTATAACTCCTCCCAAAGACATTATTGCTCAGCCAACTGTTTACGAGGGAAGCGAAATGTCATATGTAATACTTCAGCGAAATGTGGAAGGAGCAAGACCCTTATACAAAGTTATTTTAAAAAATGTTCAGGAGCTGTGGTTGGTGGACGATATACGCTGCGTGTTTTAATTACAGACAGTTTTTAGTTCATTGGCAAAGTTATTTTCGCATCTCCCCAAAACTTTAGTAGTATTTCTTTTTAGATCAATTTCATAAATCAGGTAATTGGCTGATTTAAGTTGCTGATCGTCACACAGGATATAAAGCAAATTTTTAGCTGTAATCTGGAAAGGCTCGTCGCAGCGAAGATGCCCATTTGACCGATCAATTGTAAACGTAGGCGATTTTAAAAAAAAAGTATAAGGAATTACTTGGACTAAGGCATCATTATTTATTGAGTTAAAAATTGTCTGCACGATTGGAGTTGTGTCGGCGACTTTTGTATCATACACCCCAATCGAATAGAAAATCAAAATAGTTTTATTTTGTGTCTCGCAGATCCTTGCCGTCAGGATTTTTTTCCCTTGAGGAAGCTCTTTTTCTTTATTTCTCATAAACTCGATAAAAGCTTGGTTTTTTATTCTTCTTTTATCTTTCTGGCTTGTTTTTGCGTGCTCGAGAATATAGACGCCTTGGTTTGTACGGATAAAGCTGTCGCTGCAGCGAAAACCAATCAGGTCTTTATCTTTTATTCTACTAAGAAGCCTTCGGCTTTTTTGACTGTAACGGATAAGGGAGGGAAAGAATATATCTTTAGAATTAACTGTCAGCCTTTTTTTATAACTTGACTCAATGGCCATATCACTGCTGATTTGGAAAGGTTGAAGATATATTTTTAAAACAATAAAGAAATTTATGAGAAAGCCGATGGAGACCAAAACCAAAAAGGCAGCTAGAAATTTTCCCCCCCCTGATGAAGAGATCATGCTATTGGACTAAAATGGTCGTGCACTCCACAGCTAAGTGGCTGTCTCCGTCATGTACTGCTACTTGGACTCGGTAAGCGCCAGGAGATAAGCCAAGAGAAGCTACATTCCAGATAAATTCGGCAACATGGACACCGTCACCTCTTCTTGTTCCTATCCGGTAGGGAAGGGGATCATCATGGGTGGGAATATTGAGCCAGCCTGACGATTTGGCAGGAGTGGCTTTGCCTTTAACTGCGGTTAGAAAGCGTGGCGTTCCTCCGTTTTCCTTGTCTCCTGCGAACGGGCCGGTTTGATTTGGAGAGGTTAGTAGTGTGACATAGATCGCAGGTTCCCAAGGATAACCATGTGAGTCTTTATCAATGAGGGAGTCACTGTGTTTAGTGACGTTACCACTTGCGTCAACAGTGGTTGAGGCTGGTATTCTTCCGCCGGCTTCATCACTAGCCCAGGCCCTAATCTGACCAGTTGCTCCGACCGCCTGGCCATTGGGAGGGTCTAGAGCTATAAAAATATTTGAGTCGCTACTACTGGCGCCCTCGTCATCAAATGAAAGTGAGGCAGCACTACAGACATCTGCTCCAACCGGTATGGTTGGTTCTGGCGGCGGCTCAAAAGTAAAGGTACCTTGCTTTTGAGATGTCTCATCGGGCCTTTTGCTAGGTTGGGAGTTTGTTGGCGTTGGCTGGACTGTTGACTGAGTTGAAGTATTTGGCACAGAAGGTGGTCTGCTAACTAAAACACCAACGCCTGCTGCTCCTAGGCCAGCAAAAAGTATAAGCACTATAGTTGGAATCAAATTGAGGTCGCGGTTTGTCTCTGCCATAGACTTATAAGCTTATCATAATTAGAAAATTTGATTAATTCAAGTCAAAGTTAATTTACAATAATATTGCCTACCATCGAGGCATAATCGCGTCCAGACACTACATTAGTAATAAAGGTAAAATTGCCTTTGCGGTTTGCAATAAAGGTAATTTCTTTCTGAAGATTTGGGAGTAACTCCTCTTCGATATTAAACTCCGGTAGCGCAAAGCCATGTATGACGTCACGGCTGACAACATGAAGAATAACTTTCTGTCCATGTTGGACAACGATCTGATTAGGTTTAAATGAAAACCTTTTGGCTACGATATTAAATTCAACAGTACCTTTATTGGCTGGATATTCAGCCTTGACTTTTTCCGGAAATATATTTTTTGGGTGCATGAAAACACTGCCTGGTTGTCCGTCAGTAGAATCTAATTGTTGTATGTCCTCGGCCCAAGCGGTTAGCCCTCCATAGAGAATTCCAACATTTTTATAGCCTGCCTGATAGAGTTGATAAGCCGCATAGGGCCCGCGCATGCTGGAAAAGGCGTCGTAGGTGATAGGAATTTTACTTCCGGCGGCTTGGATGAGAGAAGCGCTGTCGTAATAATCTGCATGGAGGGCGCCTGGTACGTGGCCTTTATCGTATTCAAGGCGCGTGCGAGCATCGATGACTACGTATTTTTCTGACTGTTTCTCCAATAAACTCTCTAGATCGGTAGGCGTATACTCCACTGGATTATACGATTTACCAGTAGTCACTGATGTGTCGTTATTTGATCTAAACGTTCCTTTTTGCAACAAAAATATACTACTTATTGAAGCAAAAAAAACCAGAAACAATAGTAGTATGGTAGATTTTTTCATAGAATCAGCCTTTTTTTTGATTGATGAAATGTCTGTTCTTGATAGAAAAGCTCTTTGTCGTAGTCTATCATATTTGTCATCAGGTCATGCGAGACGATAAGGACAGTCGTTGTCCTTTCCTTTTTTAATCGCCTAAGAAAAGCGGTAAACTGGGAGCGAAGTTCTTGGTCAAGGGCAGTTAGCGGTTCATCAAAGAGGATGACAGCAGGTTGTGAAATCAAAGTTCTGGCAATGGCCAGGCGTTGTTGTTCACCGCGGGAAAGCTTCGATGGATATTTTGACAACAGATTTTTCGGCAGACCTATATCATGACAGACTTTTTCAATTCGATTCTCAAGCGATGCTTTCTTTGTAGATTCCCAGACAAATTTTAGCTGTTCGTATCCTGTCATATGCGGCCACAAGGCAAGATCTTGAAAAAGGAGATTAATCCCTCGGTCGCTCGGCGGCATAATAATCTGCGGCGAATTTGCCAGCTTAGATTTGATGAATATTTTTCCGTCGGTAGGCGCAGTCAAACCTGAAAGGATACGTAAAAATGTTGTTTTTCCACAACCTGATGGCCCCTTAAGAGAAATAAACTCGTGTTTTTTAATCTCAAAGGAAACATTTTTAAAGATGATTTCTTTTCCGTTTGTTTTGGCTATATCCTCAATTTTTATTATTGTTTCATTGTCCATATTTTTTACCTAAACGAAAAAAAAGATACACTGCCAGGATAGGCAAAAGGCTGACAGAAAGCAAGGCGAATGTCATAGGACTCATCAACTCCTCTGCGCCGTAGTGAAGTACGATAAAAAGTCGCGTGATAATAGTTTGAAATCCTGGAGGCTGGATGAGTAGGGTGATAGGAAGTTCAGTTGCAACAAGCCAAAAACTAAACATCCAGGCTATAAAGAGCGCTGGTGTATATAATGGCAAGGCAATCTTATTTAGTATTCGCCACGTCTGACGTGGCTTTCGCCAGGAAGGAGAATACACCAAGCGCGCCGATTCAAAATACTGCGGATTGATCTGTTGGCTATAGGTATATAGCAACTCACAAACCAGTGGAGTAAAACGGAAACTATAGGCGATGATTAGGATGATCGGTGTTGCGTATATCCCAGTGAAGGCAGGACGATTGAATAGATAGATAAAAAGAATGCCAAAGGTGATCGGCGGTAGTGCCAAAAGCGAAAGGAAAATTATCCTACCGAGTCTTTTCCTATAGATGATCAAATAGATAAAAGAAGAAAAGAGGACAATAAAGACGCTTGAAATGATCGAGATCCACAAGGTATTGGCGATAACTCCCCTTGAAGAGGCAGTATAAAGCGGAACACCTTCGTAGAGCAGGTTTTTGAGCTGTATTACTCCAAGCGGCAGGACGCTAGAGAAAAGAGAAAGAACAACGAAGATAAGAAAAATAAGCATAGTCAAAGCAGGGGATTGTTTAATTGAATACGGTTTGTCTTTTGGCAAGGATTGGAGCGAAAAGAAGGGCCTGTTCCTTACTAAAAATAGGAGCAAGAGCGCCCAGGAAGAACCGACGATCAATACAGGGATACTACTTAAGTATAAAGCCCGTGTTATTTCACCTGTAAAGGTAAAAGACTTGAAAATCTGGGTAATAAAGACGTTTTTACCCAAAAAAGCCGGCACATCAAAGGTGATAAAAGCAACTATAAAGGTAGAGATGGCCGCTGTCAGCGTGGCAGGCAGGACTGCCGGGATTATGATGTGTCTTAATATTTTGACCGGCCTAGCAACCAGAGTAGCTGCATCAATCAGCTCTAAGGGAATATTATCTATGGCTTGGTGAATAATAAAAAAAGAAATAGGGAAATATGCCAAGGTCAAAACAAAAATTACACCAGGGATTGAACTTAAAATCTGTATGCCAAGGTTGGAAGTTATACCAAAAAGGTTATAATCTCCCATAAACATTAAGAGATGCATCCAAGAAAAAACATGTAGGTAAGGCGGAATTAGAAGAGGAATGAGGAATAAAAGAGAAAAGAGACGCTTGAGGGGAATTCTAGAGAATGAAAGAGAGACTGCCAAAAAAAAAGATAGTAGGATAGATAAAAAGCTTACTCCCAGAGAGATAACGATAGAGTTGATAAGAGCGCGTATCTCAAGATTTGTCAGCATGAAGTCAAACATATTTATTGCAGAATACTGCTTTCAAAATAGCTTATGGCAGGTTTGAGATTCTCATAAATCTCCTCCCAATTTACACTCATAACCTTGATGCTTTCAACAGCGGGTACGTTTTTAGGACGCTTAACACCAGGCAGAAGCGGCATCTGAGCTGATTTAGCATAGGCAAGAGCCGATTCGGTTTTTTCTGAAATCAAGTAATCAATAAGTTTTTTGGCGTTAGCGCTATGTTTTGCTCCTTTGATTAACATAGCGGTATTTGGGATGACAAGCGTTCCGATCTGTCCGTCTTTTTGATCAGGATAGATCATGGCAACAGGTTCTTTTTTAACCAGAGCGTCGTTGACGTCATCGGTATCGGTGAAGCCGATCCACTTTGTTCCGGCTGCGACTTTATCTCGGGTCTGCCCGTTGCTTTGGGCAATGTCAAGACCACTTCTTTTCAGCGTTGTAAAGAAATCTTCTGTCTTTTTCCTTCCCCAAAGAGTATAGAGTGCGGCAACCTGAGAACCTGTCGTGCCAAAGCGTGGATCTGCGATGGTCACCACTCCTTCGAATTCTGGTCTAGTCAAATCTGCAAGCGAGGTTGGTCTTTGCGCTTCACCGACGAGATC
>MGAI01000029.1 GCA_001789695.1 Candidatus Roizmanbacteria bacterium RIFCSPLOWO2_01_FULL_37_16
ATGATGATTATCCGCCCGAAACTTTTTTGTACATCGGCAGTCTAGAGGAATCCTTGACTGGAGCTTAAGATAAAAATCTTAAGAGGTGGTTGTTTGAAAGATTTGAATTTTGTCATTTGGATCTATTTATTATGCAAGAAATCTCCGTCACCATCTATGGTCCTGAATCGATCATTTATCAAGGCAAAGTCAAAGCTATAACATCGGTGAATGAAAAGGGAGACTTTGATATTTTACCCCTTCATAGCAATTTTATTTCTATCGTTAAAGATTTTGTTATTTTGCATGAGCGCCAAGGATCAAAAAAGGAATATAAACTGAATAGGGGAGTTTTAAGACTAGTGAATAATCAAGTTTCAATATTCGTCGGACTGGAAGGGATTCAAAGTTAAATTAACGGTCTATACGATTGGGAGGAAAACAGCGAACCGGTAAGCTTTGAAGGCAGATCCATCCACCTCTAGATGGCGGTCGTGAATTAAATCGACCTCCGGGTTTTCTGGAATCGAACCTAAATCGGTTAGATATATTTGAGCTGAAGGCAAATAAAAATAAGAATAAAGAAAGCATTAATAATTTTTTCATATGTTGTATTATAAACTAGATACCATAGCTTTGTCAAGAGCTAAATTTAAGTTGAAAGTATATAATCTTTTTTCGTTTTGTCTCCGTTTAGTAAGTACATAAATCTAAGCATGAACCTTTTTCTAACTAGTAGGGATAGGTATTTGAATAGATCTTTATTCTTGAATTTGAAAATTCAAATGATAAAATTGGTTATTTTATGGGCTCAAATGAAGGTAGTCGTTTAACGATTTTAAGCCAGGGAATTCCACCGTTAATGGATGCTAGTAAAATTTACGAA
The DNA here is from genome assembly GCA_001789695.1 of Candidatus Roizmanbacteria bacterium RIFCSPLOWO2_01_FULL_37_16. Lineage (GTDB taxonomy): Bacteria > Patescibacteriota > Microgenomatia > UBA1406 > GWC2-37-13 > 2-01-FULL-40-13. Next base: position 866 of record MGAI01000029.1, read on the forward strand.
CCTGAGAAAATAAAAGATCTATTATTAGAACGTGGAGTTTTAGTAACTTTAAGTGGTAGTTCTTCTTTTGGGATAAAAGTAGGCCTGAATATGCCAACTTTAGCTTATGATCCTAGATATAATGGTCCTAATGGCTTAGCAATAAATTGGCAATTGAGTCTACTTCCAATTTACACGCCTGTATTTACCGATAGTCAATTGCTAAATCGCAACAGAACAAAAATTGATGCAAGGATTCAAGGACTAATTCTAATGATGTTTGAAGGAATGAAAATTGGGCCTGAACAAGTATTTGGATATTCGTCTGGTCGTCTGGATTTAGCTAAGGGAGCAATGGTAGATTCGGGTAAATATCCAATTGATTATTATTATTGGCAGGAAGTTGTTCAAGGTATTCAATCGGGAATATTTACCTATGTTGTCGCAGAGAGTAAAGCTACTGCTTATATGATTGGTCAAGATGATCGAACTACATTAGAGCGTGGTTCTCTTCATTTTACTACTAATAAACCTCAAGAACGTCTGTACCGTTAATTTATCTTCTCTATAAGCAATGTCGAATAGGAATAAGACTGAGAAAATAAAATCTAATTGATATTGACAGATTAAGTTGATTTTTTTAGACTCTTTCTGTAATAATAGATTAGTTATTAGTCTAATTAAAGTTTTTTATTTTATGCAAGACACTGTACAAAATGATGCATCCATAATTCCTGGTAGGCAACAACCAATAGCAGAAAGGAATAAAGTTTTATTTAATCCTAATCGTTGGCCTGGATCTGCTGGGGAACTAAGCATTGCTACAGCTAGACTACTTGAGCAAAAAGGATATTCAGAGACAGCCCGGCTATCAACAGCCATAACTAATGATTCAGTTAAGAGAGCCTATAGAAGAGAGCCAAAAGGTTTGGTTGACGTAGAAGGAAATCTGGTTGAGATGTCAGAAATAGAGCTACAGACTTTGTTAGCTAGAATGCCTAATGCACCAGATAAATTACGAGATGCTGTAGTTGCCAGATATCTTAGGATTAGGGATGGAATGCACGCGTCAGCCGGCTGGCCTAAGGTAGGCCGAGGTGACGCTATGTTTGCCAATGATAATCCCGGACTGGTTGAATTGATGGTCGAGGCTGCTTTTTATCGGGAAGCTCAAGGAGCTGGAGTAGAGTATCAACGGGCAGAATCTGATTGGCAGTGGAGCCAGACTGAGGAGAGGTTAAAAGCCATAAATTATGGACATCAAGTCCTTCGAGAATTTGCCGAGTTAGTCTTTCCTAAAGAACAGCTGGTCTAAACCAAACTAAAAAACAAACTCCCGGAGTAAACTTCCACTCCTGGAGTGGAGTAGACCGTAGGGACATTCTAAATAAAAACTATATTGACTTCTCTCCTTAAAATTAATTCCAGATTTGATTTTAGCTCACTTCTATTATTCGACCTGTTCTGGGTGCTATCGAAGGATTAATCGGACTGACTAATTTTGAAAGTGGCTAAATTATATTTAATTTTAAACGGATGTGATTTTTATTTTAATTCGTAGTGTTCTTTAAGCATGAATTTAAAGCTTTCAGGATCCATAAAATATTTTCCGGCTTCAGGGAACCACGTCAAGAATTGTGAAGTCCAATTGATTGCGGCAATCCAGTTTTGATTTTCATCTGATTTGGCTAAAAAAAAGGTACCACCACCGATTTCGCCTGATCTGGGTACATAAGATACATCTCCCCACGCCCAGTTGTTATATACCTTAATTTCGGAAAAAGTAATTTCAAAATCTTTATCAGTTATAGATCCCGGTTCATAGTTTGGTTCTTCAGACAGGGCTTTTTTAGCTTCTTCAGTTATTGCCAATAGTTCTTTTTCAGTTGGAGCTCTGGTGACATATTCTTTTGGCAGAATTATCACCCGTCTATTTAGTTGGTTATATCCTTTATAATAGGATTTGTAAATAGCAAGAGCCCAAAATCCACCGATTAAAGAAAAAATAATTAAGGCAAAAACTAAGTAAAGTTTATTTTGTTTCATAATTATAAGAATAATATATTTTTCGAAAAGATCAATCTTTTACGCCGTTGACAAAATACTATAGACGTAAGCTCAGACATGTATAGTAATTATCACCCAGTGAATATAAAAATACTACCTCGTTATTTTAATTTATTTACGGGCGTAATTTTATTACAATTGATCAGACGATATCGATGTTTGATAATTGGCACAGAAATAAAGGAAATGTGGGTTGGGGTATAGAAATTCCTTATAATCCTAGGGTCGATTTTAGGCAATTTGTCGATGAATTCCCCAATTATCAGTCAAGATTTGTTGGCAATTATCGTTTTAGGCGTTCTGACATAATCGGGACAACTAATAAAGTAAATTTTTTTGCTGGGAGAATAATAGCTTACCTATCTGGTTGTCAATATCAGGAAATTCATGTAGATAAGAGAAACGAGACCAAGAAAAAATTAACCTTAGCCCAATTAGGTATACCCGAAGCTGATCAACCTGAATTTTTAAGTCAATTTGAGAAATTGAATGGTCTCGATTATGACCTTTGGTACGAAGCCCAGAGATTAGAAAGCGAAATATGATAGGCTGAAGTTAGTACAGCGCCTGGGTCTCCGCACATGATTTTTTTAAATTCCTATATTCTCATTTAATTTTTCTTATTAAACAGACTTGTGGAATAGGCTTAAAGGTGAAGGCTTAAAATATACTCAAAATGGATTTCAGAAATTTTACACCTTTTAGGTATAAGGGATTGAAATGATATTTTACTTTTACAGCTTTACCATGATCGAATAGCATATTGCCAAAATTATTTCGTTCAAATAGAATTAAATTATGGAAGAAGCAAGTAGTGAAGGTTCAATTCCAAGTACACGACCAAGAGAAAAATTAAGTAAGGAGGCTGAGAAAAAAACCAATTACACTCCGTTAAAAGGAAAATTATCAAGAAGAGATTTATTAAAAGTAGCCGCTGCTAGTGCAGGAGGTCTCGCTTTAAGGAAATATTTAACCGAACAAGAACGGTCAAACGAACTTACAGAGCGATATAGTGATCCCTTAGCCAATGTAATTCAGGCAATAAAACGCCAATTTCCCGAAGCTGCAGACTGGAGAGCAGACTCACCCAAATGGTCAGGCGCAATCAAAAAGGGATTTGCCAAGGCTGGCCTGTCTACGTCAGCAGAAAATACAGGAGTAGTTTTGACGATTATTAATGCTTTGAGTGGCTTCAGAGAAGATCCACCCGTATTTGGCGAGCTTCCGATTATTAGGGAGAACCACCTTAGTTTATTAAAAAAACAATGGACCGGAGGACCAATGGAGGTAAACTATCAATTTGTTATGGATCTTGAAAGTATAAGCGAGGAAGAGGCTTTAAAAAGACTATCTTCTATAGATGACGGCGTTTATTATGGAATTGCGATGTTGAAGAAAATTTCGGTTTATTACCAAAATATTCCAGACGAGGCAAGGCGATTGGAATGTATTTTTGCCGATTGGAATGCTGGTGAGGGCAGATCGGTAAGAGCGGGATTGCAGGCTGCTGTAGCAGAATTAAGTAAATTACCGGTTAACAATACAGGCTTACTGCTTCTTGAGGATGTTGAAAGTAAAAAAATACCTGTTGTTGAGGCTATCATGACGTTCCCAGACGCATTTGGTCTATCTCGAGAGCAGATTTTGACTGATTTAAACGAGCCAACTGATAATATCCGAACTACTGCGACTTGGCAGGCGGTTGAGTCTAAGTTAGGACATCAGATCGAGCCTGTTCCAGCCGATCTTCAGGTTCCGGGTCTAATTGGCAAGTTGAAAAACCTTTTCTACAATGAAGGAACTTCTTTAGGTTTTGCCCGGAATCGCCTGCAAGAATATAAAGTAATTCGAAAAATAATGAAGACTTAGGTAAATGTATTTGACTCATTTTATTTTAACTTCAGATGTCTTTAGGCTTAATTATGAGTGAAAATTGACAAAGTTATCTTTTTTTTGACTTTTATCCTATAATACATTCATGTCAAACAATCTTGAAGCTATTTATGCAGGCTCAAAAACCGTCGCAAGGCGTGTAGTAAATTTTGACTTCCCAAAGTCAGTCAGTCCCAAAACTGAATTAACTCTTGAAGCTGCCTTAAGGCTAACTTTTCCAAATGAGTTATATCCAAACTCTTTCCGAATTCTTCCTTTTTTAGTTAATCTAATTTACGCAGCAAATAACTACTTCGATGTAGGTTTAAACGCGAGAGACAGGTACTTGTCTAGAAATTTCAGCCCGGCTTTACATTATATTTATAGTGAAACCCGCAGTTCTTTAACTGAATCTAGAAAGCGATTGGAAAAACTCTTGTCTGAAGATCAATACGGAATAATTGATATATTTATTCATAATGGAACAGTATTAGTTGATCATCGTTTAAGCGCAACTCCAAATCCGTGCATTTTTCGCGAATTAGATAGCGCTATATATGGTGGAATGATTTTTCCTCTTCTTATCGATGGTTTTTCAGAAAAAACAGGCATGAAGATCACTAAGGCTAATTCTTATGAAGAATTACTACAAATATATGCTCCTTTTCTAATCAGTCAATTATCAGAAGCAGATATTAAAAATCTTGCTAATTCACATCTCAAAGCTGTTATAGGTATGCAAGCCATTGAAATGATGGCAGCCTACGTTGATGATCTTGACGCTGAGGAAAATGCTCCATTGTCTTTACCTACAGCTTCGAAAGAGGAACGTCAAGAAGCTATTATTCATTGTAGGAAAATAGCTGAAGCTTGTGGTTTCTCTTCTTTAATAACCAAGTTATTCCCTTCTTTGGCTAAGATTCATAATTTAAAAGCATATTTAGTAAGAAGGAGAAAAGAAACAATAGAACTAGAAAAAATAGAACATCACCCTCTTAGATCAGTCTATTTATTGCGAGAATGGCTTTCAGCCAAAAATATTTTAGACCAATACTGAGGAAATTCGAGGCTGTCCACCCTGCGGGTGGACCTTTAGTCGGTTTTTAACCATTTGAACTCTCAGCTTTCTTTTGCGGAAAACCTATAGTAATGATATAATATACGACTATGGCTGACGAATATTTAAAGTTAAAAATAAAAGAAAATCTTAAAAAAATACCCACAGGAGTGGGCATTTTAGCTTTTGCCATCGGTGCTCCATTATTGCATGAGGCTATAAATGATCCTGCAAACCCTTTATACCAAGATTTAGCTCATGCTAATGAATTAATTAACAATTTTAGACCGTTGGGAGTAGGATTAGGCCATTATTTCATATCCTTCGTTAGATATTACACCGACGTGATATCACAACTAGTTACTATTACCGATCCAGAAGCTCCCGAGACCGTTAAGTTTATAGACTCGTTATTGCTTGGTTCGCCAATAGCTGCAGGCGCATTGGGAGCGGTTGATTGGCTGAGAAATTACTTTGGTTTTAATAAAAATATCCTAGCCGGAAGAGAACCACTTAAAAAGAATCTCATCCCAAGCCACGTTATAGTTAGTTCCTCCCAAAGCGAGGTGAGAGAGTTAATAAGTCAAGCAACTAAAACAGGCAGACTATCAAATAAAAAAAATAGACCGGTTGTTTTAATTCACTCAGGAAAAGAAGAGATTCCCTTGGAAGCTTTGGAAGAGAAACAAATATCCTATCACTTTGGCTTTGAAGATATTACTGAACTAATTGGCAGTGAAGAAAGCTCTAAAGAGGTCCCTCCATTAATAAAAGATTCAGGTCTCGATAGGTCTCCCGAAATAACTATTTATTGTATGCCAGATATATACGGTACCGGCAAAGACATGCAGTTTCCTCCAGATAAGGTTTATTTATTAGTAGCTACAAAATTAGGAAAACTTAAAGGAAGAGTAATTAATGTAATTATGCCAAGAATCGGAGTTGAGGATGAAGTTACTCGTCGCTACACAAGGTTCGAAGAACAACTTAGAGATTTTCAAAATAGACTAGAAATAAAGTATGGAATAAAATTTATTCTTAATATTTTTTCTCCCGAAGCAGTTTTCTCAGAAATTATTAGGCTAAAACTAGTTGATTTTGCCCTTGGGAAAAAACGAGGCGAGCCGGTAAATATTTTACACATTGAACAATCACCTTTTAAAGGTGCTTATGAGGAACAAGCAAAAGACGATGAAAGTCCTAGAGAAGTTTACATCAGGCCGGAAAGTATGATAAGTTCTTTAATAAGGTCAATATCTTCACTCAGAGAAATAGGAGACCATGAGATTCGACCAGACCATATAGAATTTTCATTAGGAGACTTTGATCTTCTTAAAATTCAAGAAGTTCCAAAATTAACAGAGCGTTTTAAAAAGGCGGATTATGTTGTATTTACAGCAGAATCAGATCATGATGCAGTTATTATGGTAGAAAAATTAGTCACGGATTTTCCCGTACTAAAAGGTAAAATTATGGTAATAGTAGATAAAAAGAAAACTGCAGAAAGGATAAATGAATTAAATTTATTGGTAGAAACTTTTGTTCCTTCAGAGGAAGTTATAAAAGCCTTTAACAAGCATGAGGTTAGCAAAAACAATTAATTCTAAATAAACCTCCACCCCTGGAGTGGGATAGATTGTTTTGAAGGTCTAAGTAAAATTATTAAGCGTTTCTTAATTTCTTTGTTTTTAAACTTCTCAATGATAAAATAAGTTATGCGTAAGCATTTACAGAAGATTAAAACCAAGCTCAAGACTCCGGAATTCACCAAGATTCTAACATTGCGTACGATCGGGAATTTTCTCGTTCTTTCGAGCCTGTTTTTGATTGGTAAAACATTTTATCTTCCCGTACGTGAAGAAATCAGGTATTTTATTGATTAATCAATCGTAAAAATAGTCGTTAAAAAAATCTGTTGAATTGAGGTTAGAAATTACCTATACTTTTAATATGGAACCAATAAATATAACCCAGATAATTAAAAAATACGGTCCTGGATACATCGCA
>MGAI01000030.1 GCA_001789695.1 Candidatus Roizmanbacteria bacterium RIFCSPLOWO2_01_FULL_37_16
ATTTTAGCGCCTCTTTTTTTTAATCTGTTCACTAGTTCTTTATGAATATTTTGAAGTTCAATTTCGTCGATCCAGCCGCGAGCAATGACGGGTTGATTTGTTATCACAATAACCAAAAAGCCACTTTGATTGAATTTTTTTATAGCTTGGGAAACATAAGGTAGAAGTCTTAATTGATTTATACTTTTTAAGTTATCTACTTCTCTATTGATGACGCCATCTCTATCTAGAAAGATAGCTTTTTTCTTTTTTTTCGCTGGTTTAATGACCATAGATGATTAAAGTAATCCTTAAAATATTTAGTCATCAAATGTAATATAACTCCATGGACACTTTCAACTACCTCGTATTCGTCTTTTGGAGTTTGAACAATTATTTTTGCATCAGCTAATCTATTGAGTTTCCCTCCATCGAAGCCGGATAAACCAATAACCGGTATTTTATTTTTCTTGGCCAATTTAACTGCTTCGATAACATTTTCTGAGGTTCCGGAACTTGATATAGCGATGACAATATCGCTGTCTTGAAGGTAATTCTCTAGAGGTCCGGCAAATACCTTGTTAAATCCAACATCATTAGCCCAAGCTGTCAACTCTTCTTCAGTGGTAGGAAGACGAATAGCCTGAAATCGACGCGAATGTTCGTGGAGATGATGACTAAAGACTGTTTTATTGAAATCGCTAACCCAATGAGTGGCTAATGCCAAGGACCCACCGTTACCAAAGACATAGATTCTTCCATCGCGTTCGTATACTGCTTCCAACATATTTAAAGCTTTAATGATTTCTTTGAAAGGTAAATCTTCTAATGATTTATGGACTTTTCTTGAAAATTCTACGATGTAGTCTTTCATAGAAATTAAAAAAAATTGCGGTCGGCGTTGAATAGAATTTCTCCGCCAGATTGGACAAAATGAATTGGAATTTCTTTAAATTCTGTCAATTTATATTTCTTGGCTACTTTTTTAACCGCTTTACGGATATCATCTTTTTTATTCAATGGAGAAAGAAATAATATGCATCCTCCTCCACCTGCACCTAAAATTTTTCCTCCCCAAGCGCCATTTTGTACACCAGCTTGATACAAATCGTCAATAAATCCACTAGAGATTTTAGATGCCAGACTTTTTTTTCTCAACCAGCCTTGGTGTAGCATTTTTCCCATGTTTTTAAATTGACCTTGTTCAAGTAAATCTGCAAATTCATAGACCGAATCGGACATTTCTTTCAACGTCTTGAATTTTTTTTCAATATTTTCTTTTTGCTCTTTTAAGACAACTCCGGCAGAACGAGTCACACCTGTGAAAAAAACCAAAAGATGATTTTCAAATTCAAGTCGAATTTTATAATCGATAAATAGAGGTTTTATATTAACTGAATCATCAGAATTAAATTCAAAAATGTTAATTCCTCCAAATGAGGCAGCATACTGGTCTTGTTTACCTATGGGTTCTCCGACCAACTTAATTTCTAATCTACAAGCTAATTCGGCAACCTCTTGAGTGTGTAATTTTTTGCCAAGGAAGGCGAAGAGTCCTTTTAAAAGAGCGACCGAAAAACTTGACGATGAACCGAGTCCGGTTTTGGCTGGCAAGCTAGCGAATGAGGCTATCTCGATTCCTTTGTAAATCTTAAGATCTATAAGTGCAGCTTTTATCCTGGTATGTTGAAGTTTTTGAGGTAAATCTACAGTTTCAGAAATTTTGTATCTAGCAGAAATATAAGGGATGAGTGGTGTTCTATTGATAACTACGTAGACGTATTTATCGATAGCCGTAGAGATAACGCGTCCTTGGTATCTCTGATAGAAATCAGGAAGATCAGTTCCTCCTCCGACAAAACTAATTCGCAGTGGAGCTCGGACAACTATCATATTTTTTTAGGAAAGTTAGGCTTTCCTGGCATCAACAATTATTATTCTAGCAAATGGTAGCAGACTTTTAATCAGTAAATTGTTTTTAATAAAAAATTTTGAACCAATATTTAATACATCAGCAGACCTTTTTTTTACCATAAATTTATGTTTTTGCAAAAGCTTGGTCAAAGAGTCGAAAGTAAAATAGCGAATATGGCCTGAATTCGGTGGAGTTATTTCGTTTTCAATCATCCAAGGAGTTTTTCCCAAGAGCAGAGAAACTCTTGAGCCAAAAGAGGCGAGATTTGGAGTTGTCAAAATAAGCTGACCGTTAGGCTTTAAGATTCTATAAATTTCCTGCAAAAAATTATTGACATCATATAAATGCTCTATCACTTCGCCTGCAACTACTGCATCAAACTCATTTTTTTTAAAGGGTAATTTTTCATCGACCGTTCTAACCCAGCGTGCATCGAGACCTTTCTTATGGCAGGCTGATATGGCTGGTTTGGAGTTGTCTACACCGGCTATTAATTTTGTTCTTTTTACTTTAAGAATTTGCTGCATGATATAACCGTCCCAACAGCCGGTGTCCAATAGTTTTTGGCAAGGTTCGATCAGATCAATCATTTTTTTTATTCGTATTTTTGTCATTGGATTAAGCTCTTGATTAAAAGGATGAGCGTACCGTATAGAATTAGATTTAGTTGTATCCATTCTTGTTATTAAAAATTTTTTAGATACTGCCTGGCAGTATTTCGCCAAGTAAATTTTTTCGAAAATATATAGTTTTTATTAATCAATTCTATTCTTTTACTAGCACTTAAGTTTAATAAATTTAACATTTTAACTGATATTTCAGTCGGACTTCGAGGATTAACCAACCATGTTTTATCCCGGGTAATTTCGACAAGCGAACTATTATCAGAGGTAATGACAGGACACTTGCTGGCCATAGCTTCCAAGACCGGTAAGCCAAATCCCTCATAAAAAGAAGGATAGATAAAAAATTCCGCATGTTGATACAGATTAATCAAATCCTTTTGTTTTGCATAACCCCAAAGAATTATATTATTCGTTAGTTTAAGATTGTGAATTCTCTCTTTTAATAAATCTTTCTTCCCTTCTTCAATGAGTCCAGCGATGACTAACTTATAGTTTAATAATTTGTTATTAATTTTAACGGCTTCTAAAATGGCAAGAGTATTTTTCCTTTGCGGATGGGTTGTCAATGTCAGGAAATATTTATCTTTAATCAATCGATTCTTTATTTCAGTTTTAAAAAAAATTCCGCTGACTCCCAGATAGATTACTTTAATTTTATCTGCGGGAATATGATAGTAATTTATAATGTCTTTCTTGGTATTATTTGAATCCGCAACTACAATATCGGCATTTTTAAGCGATCTTCCGACAAAATATTTATAGTAAAGATTAAAAATAGCTGATTGATAGCTTGGGTAAATCAGAAAAGATAGATCATGAACAGTAACTATATATTTTATTCCGGATCGTTTGAAAATGGGTAACAGATTAGCCGGGCCATGAAAAATATCTACTCTGCTCTTCTCTATTTTCCAATTAATGGAAAAATTATCAAATAAAAAAGAGTGAAGAAGTGAATTTTTTTTTGGCTGAAAAAATATATATTGATTCTCTTTGTCGATTTTTACCAGCTCACTATAAAGTTGTTTGACAAAATAAGGAATGCCGGTTTTTACATTTTGCAGGACCCTGGCATTTACACCGATTTTCATAGTTCGATTACACTCACTATGATCCTGAGTTTATCGAATGGATCATAATTTAAGCATTTTTTTATTCCGGAAGATGAGATACATTGTTATAAGACCAATCACAGTCAAGGCAATTCCTAAAATTAAATTGTGGGGAATAAAATATAATTTGACATTAGACCTACCTTCGGGAAGGATAAAACCTCTAAAGCCATTCATGACATTATAGATATCTGATTTTTTATTATTGATTTTCAGCCTCCAGCCTTTATCAAATGTTTCCGAAGAAGCTATAAACGTATCCAAGGGAGTATTAGCGGTTAGCTTAATTTCGTTTGGAGAATAAGAGTCTATTTTTATACTAACAACTTTTGCAACCGGGTTTTTTAGGTTAATGTCAACATCTTTAACAAAAACCAGATCGGGAGGATTTTCCTCTTTCCAGCAGTCTTCATTTGAGCATTTTTTAACTTTTTTGGGAATAAAAAATCTGGGGAGATAATTTTGATACTGATAAATGTAATGAATATTTTTGGATTTCGGAGTCCAGCCGCTATAGCCTAGCATGCTTGAGACGAAAGTTTCATCAGGGTAATCAGCTGGGTTAATAGTTTTTATAAGTTTGGGATTTTCCGAATTTGCTAAGTATTGGGCGCTGACTGCATATTTTACGTTGGCTATTTCGAGTCCTTTTGGATCACCAAATCTAGCCAAGTTATATACACCTCCATAAGGCGTCGGGTCATAGCCTAAATATTGAAAGACTTTTAGATAAGCAGTATTGTAGGCAAACTGGTTTTCTGAAAAGATATAGCGAAATAAATTATCTTTATTTGGAATTTCAGGGATAAGGCTGTTTCTGGCAAAGTACTTTTGATAGTCTATACCAATTTTTAAATATTCAATCCGGCTGTAGTAAAAATAAAATTCAAATAAAGTGATCAATAGCGCAATGATAATTAAAGTTTTATTTTTTTGCAGACTGGCAAGCTGGCAGATAACTAAACCGCTCCCAAACAAAATTAGCATTCTCCCTAGATTTATTAAGAGTTCTTTTTGCTCAACCAGATAATTTTTACTTATGAAGGGCAACAATAGCATACTTATTATAAGAAGAAAATAAAATAACCAGAGAGATAGATAGGTTTTGTTGCCTTTGAGTCCGTTTATTGCTTTTTCTACTCCGTAAGAGATAAAGATAGTTCCCGCGAAAAAAGACAGAACCAATATTTGACCATGTGTTCTTAATTTGTCGATAAAAAAGGGAAAACCGCCTAAGATTTGGGGAACGTTAAGATAGCCTCCGAGGCTCAAAATCATACTTAATAAGAATATTGCCACTAGCCAATTGTTGAGTTTACTATTTTTTAGGCTAAAAAGTCCGATGATAAGAAAGATAAAAGGTATCGTTCCCCAAAAAAGGACCGATCCAGAATAGATGCCTTGCGGTATTAGCATGTTAATTATAAATGTTCCAATTGGAGCAAACTGGGTATGAAAATTAGGATTGCTGGCCGCATCGGAAAAGCGAGAGGCTTGTATAAAGATAGAAAGCTGGGGAAGTAAGAAAAAGCCGGACAAAAGAACTGAATTTAGTAAAGCAAACCCTGTCTTTAAAAATGGCTTTATTCCATAAAAAAGCGCCAAGCCAAGCTGGGCGTAAAAAAAATAGATTACGTAATGCGGATAACCAAGAGAAAGCAGAATAAAATTTATAAGTACCAACAAAAGGAAATTTTTAAAGCTGGTATTTTGAATAAAATTGAGAAGAAAAAAAATAATCCAGGGCAAATACATTCTTCCCTGCAGGCTTTGTGCGTCTCCTATGCTAGATATGGAAAACAAAGAGAAAGTATAGATAAAGCCGGCGCTAAACGAAGCGATCTGGGAAAGGTTGACCCTTTTCCTTACAAGATAATAAATACCAATTGCACCAATCAGAAGATGAAGGTATTGATAGAGCTCGAGTGATTTTCCTAAAAAATTAATTTGAATTGATGGATTCAAAATAAGGTTTAGTAGAAAAATTAACCATAATACCGGATAGAAAAATGCATAACCTGGATGAAAAATCCCAGGGACACCCAAAAATGAATAAGGCTGCCAGAAGGGTAAAATTCCCGATTTGATTGATTCTAGAACAAAACGATAGTTAGGTATCCAGAAAGCGGAAAAATCACCGGAGATATACTCTTTGAGAAAGGCTTTTCCTAGGAAAAAAATTCCGATCAATAAATAAATCCCTGCAACTTTTAAGATTTCTTTTCGCATACGAATGGATTATAATACAATTTTACTTAGTTTTACAATCTTTTATGCTAAAAATTGCAGTCATTGGGGTAGGTAACATGGGTAAGAATCACTTACGTGTTTATTCTAATTTGCCAACGATAAATCTTGTTGCAATTGCGGAGATAGATGAGAATATAGGAAATAAAATTGCCAAAAAATTTCAGACAAAATTATACAAAGATTACAAAAAACTTGTTAATGACGAGAGGCCGGATGCCGTTTCAATTTGTGTACAGACTTCTCTACATTTTGAGATTGCTAAATACTGCCTTTCCCAAGGAATTCACATTCTTTTGGAGAAACCCATTACCACTAATGTTAGAGAAGGAAAAAAATTAATAAGTTTGGCAAAAAAAAATACGGTCAATCTTTTAGTTGGTCATATAGAAAGATATAATCCAGCGGTAAGAAAAGTTAAAGAGATGATTGACAAAGGCGATCTAGGTAAAATAACGGCAATCACAGCTAGAAGAGTAGGAGGTTTTCCGCCGCAAATTAGAGATGTCAATATTTGTGCTGACTTGGCAATTCATGATATTGATATCATAAACTTTCTCCTTGACGAGTTTCCCAAAGAAATTTCAGTCAATAAGCAGAGGGTTCATATCAGGAAAAGAGATGATTCAGTCGAATTTTTTATGAAATATAAAAATGCGTCCGCCTATATCCAGACTAATTGGATCACGCCTGTGAAGATTCGAAAGTTAAACATAACAGGAACAGAAGGATATCTAGAAATGGATTATGTCAGCCAGAAAATCGAGTTTTATAAAAGCAATTACAGCAAATTTAAAGAGGAGTCAAAAGATTTTTCCGATTTCGTCTTACTATTTTCACAGCCTGATAAGATCGATATAACTGTCGCGAAAAAGGAACCTTTAAAGGAAGAAATCTCCTATTTTCTAAATTGTATTGAAAATAAAATCAAAATTGATTCGAGCTTTGCCGTTGAAGCATTAAAAATAGCGCTTAGTTAATATTTAGCAAATTTTTTAAGCCACAGGGGGAATTTTGTAATAGTTTTTTTTTCTAAATACTGCGGCATTTTTGTATTATAAACAGCCTTTTTTAAATCCAAATTTTGCAACTCCGATATTTTGGAGCTCTTTAATCTTTTTAAAGATTGGATGAGGACTTCTGTTTGCTCCTCTAGCAATCTTAGAGACACATCAGAAATTGTATCGCTTAATTTAAGTAGCAATTTTTCTTTATAGATTAGTAATCCGCTATCAATCTTTTTACTTATAAAGTGAGCGGTCATTCCTAATGGTTTATTAAAGTATATTGACCAAAGGAGTGTATCTAGACCTCTAACTTGGGGTAATAGTCCTGGGTGGATGTTAAATATCTTGTTTTTGGTTGACTCTATCACTTCTTTTGTTAAAATTCTTGCTCCTGAAATTATATATAAATCTACGGGATTTTTTTTTAGGAAGTTAATCGTCTCTTGACTATTATGACGAGAAACAATTAATTTAATATTAAATTTTTTACAGATAGATTTAGGATGGACTAATCCAACATGTTCGGGAGAAATCCTAATGGCTGATCGTGGGATATTCAGTTTTTTCCAAGGAGCCGCGATGACATATTTGATATTGTAATTTTCGATCAATAATCTAAAGATAAAATCCTGCGTTTTTTTATGGGGAAAGTTATAGCCAAACAGCATTATATTTTTAATTTTCATGTTTACTTACAAATTACCCTCAGGGTGCGTATTAGATGATTTTCGCATCCTGAGGGTGTGGTGCAATTTCATAGACAATTGCAACAATTGTCTCAAATAGCTTAGCCCGTCTTTGAGAAT
>MGAI01000031.1 GCA_001789695.1 Candidatus Roizmanbacteria bacterium RIFCSPLOWO2_01_FULL_37_16
ATCTTTAAAAAAATCTTCTTTAAATTATGAAATTATTGTAGTTGATAATGCATCTCTTGATGACTCAGTTAAAATGCTTAAGAGTTTACGTATCAACGATTTACGGATTATTGAAAACAAAAAGAATCTTGGGTTTGGAAAAGCAAATAATCAGGCAGTAGAGTTAGCAAGTTCTGATTATATCCTTTTTCTTAATTCGGATATATTAGTATTAGATTCTGCAATTAAAGAATTGTATAAGTTTTATAAACAAAATGAAAATATGATCAATTTTTTAGGTGGAAAACTTTTGAACAAAGATATGAGTCAACAAGCTTCCTGTGGTCCTTTTTATACATTACCGATTGTTTTTGCTGCACTATTTCTACGTGGTGATTATTATAGCTTGACACGCTATTCACCTAATAAACTAAAGGAAGTAGATTGGATATCTGGAGCCTGTATTTTGACTAAGAAACAATATCTACAATCAATTAACGGTTTTGATGAAAATATCTTTATGTATATGGATGAAATTGATCTTTTGTATCGAGCTAAAATGAAAAATTATAGAGTTTTTTTCTATCCTAACGCTCGTTTTATCCATCTAGGTTCAGCTTCAAGCGGTGAAAGAAAATATCCGATTCTTCAGGTTTTCAAAGGACTGATCTATTTTTACAAAAAGCACTATTCGGCTCCAAAACTAATTTTGCTTAAAATTATGTTAAAATTAAAGGCGAGAGTAGGTTTGACTTTAGGCAATCTTTTTAATAATGCTTACCTTAAAGAAACGTATGGTAAAGCTCTTAAACTTGTTGAAGTGGCTTGATAACAACCTAATAAAGATACTGCTCACTGCTTTTATCTTTCTCATCCCCCTTTGGCCAAAATTCCCTCTTTTTGATCTTGAGTACACTTATATTTCGATACGATTTGAGGATCTGTTTATCATCTTCTTTGTTTTTATTTTTTTTATCCAGCTCATTCGTAGGAAAATAACTATTCCTTTTAAATTTTTGCTGCTTTTCATCATCTTTTGGATTGGAGTATTCGCTTCTTATTTATATGGCCATTACGTACTAAACACCGTCCCTGTCAAAAATATTGGCTTTCTTCATGCAGCAAGACGTATCGAGTATATGATATTTTTCTTTATTGCTGCTTCAGCCGTTAAATCTAGAAGAGATTTCCTTTTTTTTATCAAGACTCTATTTTTTGTTCTTTTGCTAGTTAGCCTTTATGGTATTGGGCAAAAATTCTTTGGTTTTCCAGCAGTTCAAACCATGAATCCAGAGTTTGCTTTAGGTCATATTCTTTATCTTACGCCTGAAGCAAGAGTCTCTTCCACGTTTGCTGGACATTATGATCTAGCAGCTTATCTAGTTTTTCTAATGCCAATAATTTTAAGTTTCTATTTTGCTCGTCAATCAAAAACTTATTTTGTCTTATTCATCATTGCTCTTTTTACTCTTACACTCACGGCTTCCCGTATTTCCTTTATTGCTTATTCAGTTTCGCTTACAACTTTTTTACTTTTTCTTAAAAAACCAAAACATTTGTTCATTATCGCCTTGTTAACAATCGGCTTTTCACTTCTTTCTAAAAACTTAACCTCACGATTTTTTCAAACTTTTCAAGTCAGGAGAATATTTGTAAACGAAAAGACAGGTCAAGTCGTAGTCCCACAAAAAATATCGGTAAAAGAACTCCCTGCTGGGACTTTCTACCTTCAGCTAAAAAAAGATCAACCAGTCGAGTTTGACCCCGCTTTGCAAAAAAAACTTGAAGAGAAACTTCTTGCCGACATTCGTGAAGAAGCTTCAAAATCCGGAATTACCCTGACTAGTACAGAAGAGGCTCAGCTTCTTGCCACCATGTCAGCTGGATTAAAACCTGTAAATACTGTCGTTTCTGACATATCTTTTGCCACTCGTCTCCAAGTCGAGTGGCCACGGGCTATTAAGGCATTTTTGCAAAGTCCCTATCTTGGAACTGGTCCCTCATCAATTACTGAAGCGACCGATAATGACTATCTTCGTTGGTTGGGTGAGTTTGGACTTCTGGGAACTGTTTCGTTCTTAATAATCCTTATATCTATATTCTTTCACCTATTTAAACGAATAAATAATAATTTACCTTCAAGTAATTTCTTAATTTATGGCTATCTTTTTGCTTTTTTTGGCTTGCTGATAAATGCGACTTATATTGATGTCTTTGAGGCATCAAAAGTTGCCTATACCTACTGGACAGTGTCAGGTCTTTATCTTGGTTTTTTAAAATCAAACTATGAATAAAAAAGATATATTTATTCTTTTTATCATACTTTTTCTAAGCCTTATCTTTAGGCTTTATAGAATCTCAACGCCACTGGCTGACTTACACTCCTGGAGACAAGCCGATACAGCCGCCGTTGCCAGAAACTTTGTCAGGGAAGGAATCGATCTATTGCATCCTCGCTATGACGACCTCTCAGGCAGAGAAGCTGGAAAAGAAAATCCGCAAGGATATCGCATGGTAGAGTTTCCTATCTACAATGCGATTTTTGCTTTTATCTTTAAGCTCGCTCCTTTTTTGCCAATAGAGGTGTACGGCAGATTAACAAGCGCCATCTTTTCTCTACTTGTGATTGGAGTTATTTATTATCTCATGCTTAAAGAAGCTACCAGATTGGCTGCCGTCGTTGCGGGTTTAATCTATGCTGTTTTCCCTTTTTTTGTCTTTTTTTCTCGAGTAGTTCTACCTGAAACAACTGCTTTATCCTTCACATTTATCTCAATTTTGTTTCTTTATTTTTATCAAGAAAAAAAAATCAATCCGATTGATGAACTTATATATTTTATTGTCTCCGCGATCTTTTTTGCTTTTGCAATTCTGGTTAAACCTACAGTAATTTTTTATTCTGTAGTCCTTTTTTATCTATTCTGGCAAAAATACCATTTTAAATTTCTTAGAAAAATCAATTTTTTTCTCTATTTCATCATCGCCTTCCTGCCTTTTGCCTTATGGAGACTTTATATTAGAAACTTTCCCGAAGGGATACCCGTCAGTGACTGGCTAATAACTAGTGTCAATACATATGAGGGCTTAAAGAATATTTTTTTCCGACCGGCCTTCTTTCGTTGGATTTTTTTTGAGAGGATTAATAATATCATATTCGGCGGATATCTAAGTACTTTTTTTCTCTTGGGCATACTTGGCAAAAGTAAGAAATTTTTTTTTCAAACTTTTCTCTTATCCAATCTACTTTACCTCTTCACATTCCAAGGAGGAAATATTCAACACGAATACTATCAAACTCTTATACTCCCCGCTTTGGCTATCTTTTGCGGTATTGGTGTACAGTTTCTAGTTTATTTAAAGAAACATCTCTTATCCCCATTTATTTTAGGGTCTATTATAGTTACTATCTTCATCCTCTCTTTTTATTTTTCTCTTTATCGGGTTAGAGATTATTACAACTACCCGAAAGATCTCTCTCAGATTGCAAAAATAATCAAAACTCTATCAAAAGATAACGACAAGATAGTGACAGATACAACTGGTGATTCAACCTTGCTTTATCTTACTGACAGAAAAGGAACGCCTTCACTTTATAAGGATCCTCCAACCCTTCAAAAACTTGGTTACAGCTATCTGATAATTTTTAATAAAGACTATTCAGAACAACTAAAGAATAATTTCACCACAGTCTTCGAAAACGATAAGTTTGTTATGTTCAAACTATGAAGATACTGATGTTAACTCCTTACCTTCCTTATCCTCCAGCCTCAGGCGGACAAATTCGTTCGCTTAATTTATTAAAATATTTGAGTAAAAATAACGAAATCACTCTAATTGCGCTTTACAAAAATGAAAAAGAAAAATCTTTTGCCAAGTATCTAGAATCATACTGCAAAAAAATATATCTTTGTAAGCGGGCCGAGAAACCTTGGCAGGTAAAAAATATTTTTAAATCTATTTTTTCGTTACTTCCGTTTTTAATTGTTAGAAATTTCTCACCTCAGGCAAAGGAAACTGTTGAAAGACTACTTAAGGAAGAGTATTTTGATGTCATCCATGCAGAAACTTTTTATATCATGCCTCACATCCCCAAAACCAATACCCCCATTTTTCTTTTGGAACAAACTCTAGAATACGAGGTCTATCAGCATTTTGTAAAATCACTGCCATTTTACCTAAGATATTTTTTTCACTTTGATATCTTAAAATTAAAATTTTGGGAGCGTTATTTTTGGAAAAGAGCATTTTTGGTTGGGACAGTTTCTGAAACCGATAGAAGATTAATCAATAAAATCGAACCCCAGATACATCCAGTTGTCATCCCAAACGGCGCAGGAGACGAGCTTATCGCCTACAAGCTGACCAAAAAGGATTTAGCCGCTCCAATTGCTTTATTTGTTGGTAACTTTGCTTGGCTACAAAATACAGAAGCTGCTTATTTCTTAAGTAAATATATTTTGCCCAAATTATTGAAGTCCGTCTCAAATATAAAAATAGTAATAGCCGGGCAAAGAGCTAAAGACAAATTAAAACTACCATCTGATGAACGATTAGAGATAGTCAATGTCGATACAGACGATATCAGTTTAGTGAAAAAAATTTATGATAGATCAACCATATTTATCGCTCCCATTTTTGGACCTGGAGGAACAAGGCTTAAAATTTTAGCCGCCATGGCAACTGGACTTCCCGTAATTTCAACAAAAACCGGAGTCACTGGTCTTTTAGTCAAGGATGGATACAACGTTTTAATCGCAAATACCCCCAACGACTTTGTTTTTAAAATTAAAACACTTCTTTCTAATCAGCAGTTATATGAAAATTTGCGCACCAATGCTTACAGAATGGTAAATGAAATATATAACTGGAAAAAAATATCACAGAAATTAGAAATCGTTTATGAAAAAATAAAAAAACATGAAGATTGGAATTGACATTTCCCAAATTGTCTATGAAGGAACGGGAGTTTCCCGCTTTACCCATGGATTAGTTTCTGCTATTTTAAATTACGACAAAGAAAATGAATGGGTATTCTTTTTTTCCTCTTTAAGAAGAAGATTAGACTTAAACTTAGAAAAAAAAATAATCGAAAAAGGCCACAAACTTGTAAAATGGAAACTGCCACCAACTGCTTTAGCTTTTTTATTTAACGATTTACACAAATTTTCAAAATATCTAATTTCCAGCTTCTATCTTCTAACTTCGCTTGACTGGTTTATAACTTCCGATTGGACCGAACCACCGTTACCTGTAAAAAAAGCGACTATCGTCCATGACCTGGTTTACCTCCGTTATCCCGAAACAGTCGATAATAAAATTGTTTCTACACAAAAGAAGAGACTTAGCTGGGTCAAAAAAGAGTCAGAAATTGTCTTTGCTGATTCTTATACAACTAAGAAGGATCTAATGGATTTACTCAAAGTAGATTCGAGAAAAATAATTGTAAATTATCCAGGAATTGATGTAAAAAAACCAACTTTAGAACAAATTAATATAACGTTAAAAAAATATAATCTAAAGAAGCCGTTCATCCTGGCTGTGGGGAAAAGTGAACCAAGAAAGAATTTTCGGCGTTTAATCGAAGCCTTTTCAAAAAGAAATGACCATAACCTAGAATTGGTGATAGTTGGACCAATGGGATGGGATGAAAAAAATATCAAATATCAATCCGCCAGCTGGCGGACAAATATCAAATATTTAGGATTAGTTAGCGATACTGAATTATTTTCTCTCTATTCCTCGTGCTTATTTTTTGTTTGCCCCTCCATCTGGGAAGGATTTGGCTATCCTGTGGTTGAGGCTATGAGATTAGGTGTTCCCTTAGCCACATCAAATACATCTTCACTTTCTGAAATAACAAAAGATGCTGCGATATTATTTAATCCTTTCAACGTCAATGATATCTATAAAAGCATGGTTGCCCTGATCAATGATAAAAACCTTAGAATCAATTTGGCAAAAAAAGGCCTGGAAAAGAGTAGAATATTTACGTGGAAAAAATATTACAACAACATGATAGCTCAATTAGCAAGTAACTAATTTCTAGTTCAATCTATCTATGATCATAGGAATCGACGGTAACGAAGCGAATGTAAAAGAAAAAGTCGGTGTTTCTGTTTATACTTTGAAATTACTCAAATACTTCAAAAAAAAAGCAACAAAGCATCAGCAATTTGTAGTATTTCTTAAAAGTAAACCAAATAAAGATCTTCCGGAGGAATTTGAATTTTATCGATATGCTATTATCAGAGGAAATTTCTTATGGTCACAGACATTTTTACCGCTCGAATTATACAAAAGAAAAGCGCTTGGCCAAAATATCCAGGTCTTTTTTTCACCCGCTCACTACTCACCCAGGTTTTGCCCCATTCCAGTTGTTGTGACGATACATGATCTCTCTTATTTTTACTATCCTGACGAGTTTCTCAAAAAGGATCTTTACCAGTTAAAAAAATGGACAAAATATTCTGTTGAAAAAGCAAAAAAAATAATTGCCGTATCAAATACAACTAAGAAAGACCTAATAAAATTTTATAGTGTTGCCGAAAAAAAAATAGAGGTGGTCTACAATGGTTATGAAAAGGCCAGCGGTAGAACCTCCGGGGTTGAGGAAGAACTGAACAACAGGAAAAATTTAGAGGTTAATTTGAGAAAATTGCAAACAAAAAAACAAAATTATATTTTATATGTAGGAACTTTACAGCCTAGGAAGAATGTAACCGTGTTGATAGATGCATTCTATAGATTTAAAGAAAAAAAACCAGATTATAAACTAGTTATTGTTGGCAAGAAAGGATGGTTATTTGACCACATATTTAAAAAAGTAAAGGATTTAAATCTCAAGAAAGAAGTTGAAATAAAAGGTTATGTGTCAGATGAAGAACTTTCCTTACTTTATCAGAATGCTTTTTGTTTTGTTCTGCCATCATTATATGAGGGGTTTGGTATTCCGCTTCTTGAGGCTATGAGCTTCGGAACACCTGTAATATCTTCTTTTCATTCCAGTCTGCCTGAGGTCGGCGGAGACGCTTGTTTGTATTTTGATCCCAAAAACTCTCAAGAGCTATCTAAAAAACTATACGAATTGACAATAAATAGAAAATTGAGAAGCGAGTTAGTTAAAAAAGGATTGGAAAGAATAAGACTATTTTCATGGCAAAAATGCGCAGAGCAAACCCTAAAAATTCTAACTTCAGATTATGAGAATAAGAATAATCGATGATTCAGTCGATAAAAATACCTACAATAATTTAGCTCAACATCCACTTCAATCCTGGCAATGGGGAGAGGCAAGACGAGAGATGGGAATTGAGGTAATAAGAATTGGCGAATATTCGAACAAAAAAATTATAAATGTATATCTTTTAACCCTGCACCCTATACCCTATACCCTGTTTAAAATTGGCTATCTTCCCCGTTCCAAATTTCCCCCAAAAGACGTTCTAAACTTTCTTTATGTGTACGGCAAAAAAAACAATGTAATCTTTGTCAAAATCGAACCATATGTTCAAAAGGGTGATAATGTCATCCTGAATTCATTTCAGGATCTGGATTTAAAAAAACAGATGCTGAACCAAGTTCAGCATGACAAAAACAGGAATCTAAAAATTGTTCGATCACCTCATCCCTTATTCCCTAAGTGGACTCAAAATATTGATCTGACTAAATCAGAAGACGAACTCCTTAAAAAAATGCATCCTAAAACAAGGTACAATATTCGCCTAGCTCAAAAAAAAGGAGTTGTCATCAAAGAAATGTCAAAAGATGAGGGCTTCCAAATTTTCGCGAAACTTTATTTTGAAACATGTAAAAGACAAAAATATTTCGGCCATGACTTTAATTACCATAAAATTGTCTGGGAAAATTTAAGAAAAGATATTGCTCATATTTTGGTTGCATTCTACGAAAATAGGCCTCTTGCAGCCTACGAATTGTTTTACTTTCGCAATATAATCTATTATCCCTATGGGGGAACCTCGATGGAATTTAGAAACCTGATGGCATCAAACTTATTGATGTTTGAGGTAATTAGATTTGGAAAGAAACTGGGTGCAAAAAAATTTGATCTGTGGGGGTCACTTTCCCCAGATTATAAGGAAAATCACCCTTGGGCTGGATTTACGCGATTTAAACAGGGATATGGAGGATCATTTATTCAACTGATTGATAGTTTCGATTTAATAATTAATCCTACCTATTATAAAATCTACAATCTGCTTTATATACTAAGAATTTTCTATCTTAAACTGAAGAGTTTAGTTTAGTTTACCAGCATTATTCTCCAGCTTGGCAAGATGCACAAACTGTTTTTTGCTTATCATAGGAAATCCCTGGTGTTTCTTAGTTATAACAAGCGCCACTCTCAAAACCTCATCCATGTGATTGACAAATTCGAAATGTAAATCTTTAAGTACATAAGGAGGAATATCTTCTAAATCTTTTTTATTCTCTTTTGGCATAATAACGGTTTTTATACCTGCTCGATGTGCGGCTATAACTTTTTCTTTTACTCCACCTATTTCAAGCACTCTGCCTCGAAGCGTTATTTCTCCTGTCATACCAATATTTCTACTGACAGGAATTTTTGTTAAAGCAGACACCATAGCTGTCGCGATGGCTATTCCTGCTGACGGTCCATCCTTTGGTACAGCTCCCTCTGGAACATGAACATGAATGTCGATTTTGTGAAAAAAGTCTTTTGTCAATCCAAATAGATCCCATCGAGCGCGAATATAGGAAAGTGCGGCTTGACACGATTCCTTCATTACCTCTCCTAAGTGACCAGTCAAAGTCAATCCACCCTTTCCTGGCATTTTTGCAACTTCTATGAAAAGCACGTCTCCCCCCGCTTGAGTCCAAGCTAAACCGGTTGATATTCCGACCGTATCCTTTTCTTCTATCATCTGCGAAGAATATTTATAAGGACCAAGATACTTTGATACATCGGTAACTCCTACAACTTTTGTTTCGATTTTCTTTTCAACAATTTCCCGTCCAACCTTTCTAAATATGGCTGCAATCTGTCTTTCAAGTTCTCTAACTCCAGCTTCACGCGTATAGCGGCGGATGATTGTCCGTACAGCATTATCGGTAATTTTAGTTTCTTCTTGCGTTAAACTATGTGCATCAAGTTGCTTTTTAATTAGATGACCTTTAGCGATACTGAATTTTTCGTCTTCCGTATAACCCGGAAAGTGAATAACCTCCAACCTATCCAGAAGCGCATCAGGAATAGTATCAAGGATATTTGCAGTTGTAATAAAAAATACATCTGAAAGGTCAAAAGAGACCTCAAGATAATGATCTGAGAAAGAATGGTTTTGCTCCGGATCTAAAGCTTCAAGGAGTGCAGCTGACGGATCGCCACGATAATCTCTTCCTACCTTATCAATCTCATCAAGCATAAAAACCGGATTTTTTGTCCCAGCTTGTTTTATACCTTGTATTATTCTTCCAGGCAAAGCTCCCACATAGGTCCTTCGGTGTCCTCTAATTTCTGCTTCGTCGCGAATCCCACCCAGCGAAATCTTGATAAATTTCCTACCCAATGCGCGCGCTATTGACTTACCTAAAGAAGTTTTTCCCACACCAGGTGGCCCAACAAAACAAAGTATAGTAGGTTGGTACTCTTTCTTTTTAGATTGATTTTTTAGTTCTTTTCTTTTCCTAAGTTCAATTACAGCTAAATATTCTAAGATTCTTTCCTTTATTTTTTTTAGTCCATAGTGATCTTCATTGAGAATTTTTTCGGCAAGCATAATATCAACGCTATTTGCTGAAGCGATTGACCAGGGCAATTCTACTAACCAATCTAGATATGTTCGAATGTAGGAGGCTTCTGGATTAAATTGAGACATCTGCGAAAGTCGCTTCAACTCTTTAAGCGTCTTTTCTTCGACCTGCTTTGGCATCTTTGCTTTTCTTATTTTTTCTCTGTACTCTAAAATATCTCTTTCTTCACCTTTTCCACCCAACTCCTCCTCGATTGTCTTCATTTTTTCTCGTAAAAATGTCTCCCTCATTCCCTGCTCGAATTTCTGTTGAGTTTTTGATGAGATGTTTTTTTCGATCTCCAATATTTTGATCTCACGATTAATATAATCTACCTCCACCTTCAACCTTTTTTTAAGCTCGGTTTCTTCGAGTAATTTCTGTCGTTCATCAGTTTTAATGTCTAAAACAACAGCTATCTGGTAAGAAAAATCTTGAGAATCCTTGATATTGAGGATATTCATGAGAAAAACCAAGTCAACGGTTTTACCTAGATTAATCGCCCTTTTAACCTGAGATACAAGATATTTCACCATCGCCTGAACTTCTTCATCATCGCTAACTTTGTCTTCAAGTTTTATGGTTTTCGCTTCTAAATAAGGCGTTTCTTTTGTATACTCGATAATTCTTACTTTATCTTTTCCTCGAACCAATGCATTCACTTCACCTTTTTCTCCAGCCACAGTCTTCTCAATCGTAGCAACTACACCTATTTCATACAGATCTTCTTTTTTAGGATCGTCAATTGAAGAATTTTTTTGCATGGCCAGAATTACTCTATTTCCTCTTTTGACACTTTCCTCAATACCAGCCAGACTTTTTGGTCTACCAAAAACAAGAACATTCTCTGTTCCTGGGTAGACTATAGCGTCTCTTACCGCTATAACCGGAAAAATTGATTGTTCTGACTGACTAGGTAATATCGCCATCCTAATTAGCAGTCTAACATATTAATTGCTAAGTGTCAACTTAAATAAATTTGCTTCAACCTATAGTAATAAAGGGCTGTCCTTGCGCTCCGAATTTATTTATTCGCTTAAATATTTTGAATTAATTTTAAATAAAATCGGATTGCAATTCTTCAAAGTTAATAAATCTTTGTTTTTCAACCAGCGTCATGGTTGAAACTTGTGGTAATTCATTGGTATAAGTAGGTCGCTCTCTTTGGTATAAAATACCTAGAGGAAATTTTTCTTTTGTTGTCATCTCAGTACTTATTTTCAATGCTTCTTCAAAATTATCTGTTTTATATTCTGCTGAAAGCTTATAACTCTGTTTTAAATAATATTGATAGGTGTTTATTTTATTAAAAGTAACACAGGGCTGAAGGATATTGATAAGCGAAAATCCCTGATGTTTCATGCCTGCTTTTATCATTTCAACAACCTGGTTAACATTGCCAGCAAAAGACTGGGCAACAAAAGAAGCGCCTTGCGTTAGAGCTAAAGTCAAGGGATTAATGGGGATCTCTATAATTCCTGAAGGAGTTGATTTTGATTTGAATCCCTTTTGGGCTGTAGGAGCAACTTGACCAGTTGTTAGACCATATACTCCGTTGTCGTGGACGATAACTGTTATATCATGATTGCCGCGGCAGGCATGAATAAAATGATTTCCTCCCTCGCCATAACAATCCCCGTCTCCTACGATTGCTATAACCGGCAGCTTGTGATTTGCCAATTTTGCTCCTATAGCATTGGGTAGTCCCCTACCGTGTAGCGCATGAATAGCATAGGCGTTTAAAAAATCATTCATGTTTCCGGAACAACCTATACCAAAAACTGCTATGACTGAAGCCGGATTTAATCCCATCTGGACCAAAGCTGTCTTTATCGCGATACCGATCCCCCAGTCTCCGCAGCCCGGACACCAAGTTGGAGTGTAGCCTGTGAAATCTTGGATTGTACTCATATAATTTTTATAACCGTTATAATCGTTATAACTGTTATATTTTTATGCTCTCTACGATCTCTTCCGGCCAAAACGGCCTACCGTCATATTTTAACAATTTTTCTTGTAGCTCTAACCCAGTCTCCATCCTCAATAATTTACCAAACTGTCCATGCGAATTATTTTCTAGCAAGACATATCTTTTCTGACTGTCTTTAAATAGAGGAGCAATAACTTCTTCCTTTAGAGGATAGATATGAGTGAAATGTATGAAGGCAGTCTCTATCCCCATCCCGCGAAGTATTGCCTGGGCCTCAAGTATTGGTCCTTTAGTTGTACCCCACGATACAAATATAGTTTGAGCCGTTTCAATATTGCCAAATACCTTTGGCGGCTTAAAATGATTAAGCAAATATGTGTCCAATTTCTTATTCCTTTTTTCAACCTGTTGTTTTCTTGCTAATGCTTCTTCCGTAGTATGACCATCTTCAACATGTTCATAGGAATTTGCCTGATAATATTGTCCTTTAAATCCCGGAATTAGACGGGGAGATATACCATCTTCAGTAAGTTGGTAACGTAGATATTTGCTGGAAGAAGAAAATGTATCAATAGTCTTTCCCCGATTAACTTTATATTCGTCTAGGAATTTATCCAAGAAACTTTTTTTCATTGTTTTATGTGACTCGGAAAGAAACATATCAGACATCACTAAAACCGGCGTCTGATAAATATCTGCAAAATTGAATGCTTCTGCAGTCAGAGTTGTCATCTCCTCAACGTCGCCTGGAGCAAGTACAATTTTAGGAAACTCTCCATGACCTGCGAAGGTAGCAAAGAGAAGATCGCCTTGTTCAGTCCACGTCGGCATTCCGGTTGCCGGACCAGGTCTCTGAGCAATAAATATAACAATTGGTGTCTCAGTTATTCCAGCTAGGGAGACCGATTCCACCATCAAAGCAAATCCTCCACCAGATGTTCCAACTGCCGAGCGAACCCCAGCAAAAGACCCGCCTAGCGCAGTATTTATCACCGAAATTTCATCTTCAGCGTGTCTGACGATAATACCTGTCTTTTCCTGCCATGAGGCCAGCGTAGTCAGGACGGAAGAGGAGGGAGTCATTGGATAAGCGCAGTATAATCTGCAATCAGCCGCAATTGCTCCTAGAGAAAAAGCTTCGTTCCCCGACATAACTAATTTTTGTTCGTCTTCTCTTTTTTTTAAAAGAGGTTTCGTCTGTGTTGGAAAATTTTTTCTAACCTGGTCAAATCCAAGCGAGGCAAATTTCTTATTGAAATCAACTACCGCTTCGCCTTTTCGGGAAAACTGTTTATCCAGCATCTCGTTTAAGATAGAAAGATCGGAGCCTAAGATTGCCAGACTCGCGCCCATGGCTATGGTATTTTTCATCACAGGTTGACCTTTTAGATCTGACAAAATTTTTTTAAAGGGAACTGAGATACGTATTATATTTTCTTGCTCGATGGCAAATTCGTCTGGATCATATAAAACAACACTTTCGGAAGTTAAACGCTGCTTATGATACTTAAACGTATCGGCATTAAGACAAACTAAAAAATCTATTTCTTTTTTTAACCCATGTACTTCCTCGTCAGATACTATCGCTTCAAATGCGTTATGACCTCCACGAATAAGTGACGGATATTCTATATAATCAAAAGTATAATATCCTAATCGATTGGCTATTTTTGAAAACAGAAGTCCGGTTGTCATTATCCCAAATCCTGCCTCACCGCCAATTTTCCAAGTAAATCTCATAAATATGATACGAATCTACGAATGAATGCAAATGCCGCGAATTTGCTAATACAGATTATAAAGTCAGGATTAGCATATTCGTAGATTGGCATAAAATTCGCACCATTCGTATCATGTCACTGGGGGAATATCCTTTGTCCTTTATCGTCTTCAACTATTATAGCAGCGACAGGACAGCCCTTGGCAGCATCAATTATGACACTATCTGGATCTTCATCGGCTGTCGAAAGTATGATCGCTTTAGCCTCCGAATCAAGAACAAAAGTCTTGGGTGCAATTGCAACACAAGTGGCTGCCCCGATGCAGAGATCGCGGTCGACATGAATTTTTAAATTTCTGACCAGTACCGGACCCGATGGATTTTGTGGATCTTTAAGTTGTTGATTATCCATATAACATTTATTATTTTATAACAGTTTTAATGATTATATTAGCTTATGTAACGCCTCAAGCGGCAAAAGGGCGCATGTTATCCTGTTTGGTCCCAGCTCTATTCCCAATAATTTAATCATAAAGTCTTTGTCGAGTTTTTTCAATTCTTCCTTTGCTTTATTCAAGACATAATCGGTTAAGATCGAAGCTGATGCTTGAGAAATGGCACAACCTTGCCCTCTAAATTTAACATCCTTAATTTTATTTTGTTTTAATACTATATCCAGTTCAATTCGGTCTCCACAAGACGGATTATAGATAACTGACTTCTTGGAAGGATTTTTAATTGAACCAAAATTTCTTGGATTTTGATAATGATCTAAAATAAGCTCACTATAAATATTCATAAGAATTTCGCGATCAACGAACCCTCAGGGTTCGCAGGCAAGAAATTCGAACCCTGAGGGTTCAGATATTAAAATCACTACAGCACTATGTAGTGCTGTAGTGATTATCTTAAAATTATTTCTACTTTTTTTAGTCCTTTTACAAGTTTAGAAACGTCTTCAATCGTATTATAAATATAGAAACTTGCTCTAACCGATGCATTGATACCAAGTCTGTTATGTAAAGGCATAGCGCAATGATGACCAGCTCTGACTGCAATCTGCTCTCCATCTAAAATCTGAGCTATATCATGTGGATGATATTTTCCAAAAGTAAAAGAGATAATTCCTGCTCTATCTTCAGGATAACCACCGTAGTCAGGGCCTAATATTTTTATCTTTGTTTTGAATTCGTCTTCTAACCAACGAGCTAAACTTCCCGAGAGAAAAATTTCGTAATCTCTAATTTTCTCTATCCCAATTTTTTCCAAATACTTTACCGCTTCCTTTAAGGCAATAACTCCTGCTATATGAGGTGTACCCGCTTCAAACTTATGCGGAGGTTTCTTAAAGATAGTTTTATCGATATACACTTCTTGGATCATTTCGCCGCCAAAATTAAAAGGAAACATCTCATCTAGAAGTTCGTATTTCCCCCATAAAACTCCCACGCCAGTTGGACCAAGCATTTTATGCGAAGAAAAAACCAGGAAATCACATCCTAAATTCTTAACATCAATCTTCAGATGAGGAACGGCTTGTGCAGCATCAATCACTACAATTAGTTTTGGATTAATCGATTTTGCTAGCCTGATAATTTCTTTTATCGGATTGATCGTCCCCAAAACATTTGATATATAAGTCAATGTCAATATTTTAGTTTTCTTGGTAATTATTTGTTCTAAGTTTTTAAATTTTGAATTTTTATATTTGATATTTTCCAATCCTATATCAAGATGTCCTCCGTCAGTAATGTCTACAACTTTGAAAGTCCCGCCATTTTCACCAGCTAATACCTGCCAGGGGACAAAATTTGAGTGATGTTCCATAATTGAGGTAACAATCTCGTCTCCCTGATTTATTATTTTTCTGCCCATGGAATAAGCAACCAGGTTCAAAGATTCTGTAGAGCCTCTGGTAAAAATAATTTCTTCTGACTTTTTTGCATTAATAAATTCTCCGATTATTTTCCTTGTATCTTCATACTCTTCTGTAGCTTTTTCTGAAATTTTATATACACCCCTAAAAACGTTGGCCGAGTATTCTTCATAATATTCTCGTAATTTATCAACCACTGTTTTTGGTTTTAAAGCTGTAGCGGTTGAATCTAAATAAACCAATTCCGGCTGATTGAGGAAAATCGGGAAATCCTTTTTGATAGTACTGAAAAAACGCGAGTTCTTGTTAATGGATTTTATATCCATACTGTTTAATTTTAGCTGGAATTTCCTGGATAAATCCTTCGATTAATAATTCTTCTGCAGCTTTTTTAGCCAAACTTCTTGTCTGTAAATAATAAATCTCTTCTTGATTAAGTTTGCCTGTTGTTGATCCGTGTGTACAATAAACATCATTGGCCAAAATCTCAAGAAACGGTCTTGAATCAACAAAACATTTTTCCGAGATAATCAAGTTTTGATTTTTTTGATAAGCTTTAGATTTCTGCGCTTCTTTCTCTATTCTGATTAATCCCTGATAGACAAATTTCGACTCGTCATAAAATACGCCTTTGATTAATAAATTTGACTTTGATTCCGGTGCAATATGTCTTTGAATTGTTTCTAGGTTGAACCTATTTTGAGCTTTTCCGATGTAAAGTCCTAAAATATCCAATTCAATTCCTTTTGTTTTTAATTCAAAAATAAATCTTCCCGACAAATTTTGAAAAAAAACAATGTATTTTCCTGGTTTAACAATGATCACTTTTTCTTGGTTTGTCTTATTTAGGTTGATAAAGTTTACTTTCATTTGAGGTGATACACTAATTTTAACTAGTTTAATTAGATTTTTAACCAACTGATCCTGACATCTCCAAGTTAATTAGTCGATTTAACTCTATCGAATATTCAAGTGGGATTTCTTTTGTTACGGGTTCTATAAACCCATTGACTAAAAGACTTTCTGCATCGGATTTCGAAATTCCTTTAGACGTCAAATAAAAAAGTTTTTCTTCTCCAATTTTTTCTACGGTAGCCTCATGTTGAACTGTTACATCGTTCTCTTTAATTTTCATATAAGGGTAAGTGTCAGATCTTGACTTCTCATCAAGAATTAGAGCATCACAACTGACAAATACCGAAGATTTTTTGGCTTTAGGCATAATTTGAATCAAACCACGGTAGGAAGTTCTACCTCCAGCTATTGAAATGGATTTAGAAATAATACGAGATGAGGTATTGGGTGCAAAATGCAACATTTTAGCTCCAGCGTCTTGGTGCTGTCCATGACCGGCATAGGCTATCGACAAAACCTCACCCCTAGCTCGCTCCCCATAAAGATAAACACTGGGATACTTCATCGTTACCTTGCTGCCTATATTGCAATCGATCCATTCCATTACAGAATTTTCATCTGCTCTAGCTCTTTTTGTGACTAAATTATAGACGTTATTGCTCCAATTTTGAACTGTAGTATAGCGGACCCTGGCATTTTTATGGACAAATATCTCAACAACTGCCGCGTGCAGCGAGTTGGTTGTATAAATAGGAGCAGTACAACCCTCGATATAATGAACATAACTTCCCTCCTCAGCAATAATCAGAGTTCTTTCAAACTGACCAAATCTTTCCGAATTTATCCTAAAATAAGCTTGAAGCGGCATTTTAACTTTGACTCCCTTTGGCACGTAGACAAACGAACCACCAGACCAGACCGAAGAATTTAAAGCAGCAAATTTATTATCGGTAGGAGGAATCAGACTAGCGAAATATTTATTAACAATCTGGGGATACAGTTTTAGACCTGTATCCATATCGCAAAAAATTACACCCATCTTTTTAAGCTCGCGATTTATACTTTCGTACACAACCTCTGATTCATATTGAGCAGAAACACCAGCTAAGAATTTTTTTTCCGCTTCAGGTACACCGATGCGATCATAAGTTTCTTTGATTTCTTTGGGTAAATCCTGCCAAGAACTTACCTGTCTTTCGACTGGTTTTATGTAGTAGTAAATATCATCAAAGTTAATCGAAGATAAATCCGCTCCCCAGGATGGTAAAGATTTTTTTTTAAAAATTTGGTAACTTTTTAGGCGAAATTTTGTCATCCAAGCTGGTTCTCGTTTGATCAAGGAAATATTTTTTACTACTTCTTCATTCAAACCTTTTTTGGATTTAAAAGTATAATTCTGTGGCATCCTAAAACCGTATTTATATTCAAAATCCAGCGTTGAAGATATTTGGTCTTGCATATTTCTATTGGCCATTAACTACTAACTACTCTCTTGTATCCCTTTTTCTCAATCTCTACTGCTAATTTTGCATTTCCCTCTTTTACTAATTTTCCCGCCATCAAGACTAACACTCTATCTGGTTTTATATAATGCAGAATTCTATTGTAATGAGTGATCAAGAGATATGTCTTACCGTATCTATTCTCACTCATGAATTTTGCAATTGTTCGTAGTGCATCAATGTCAACTCCTGTATCTATCTCATCAAATATCAAAAGCTTAGGGTCAAGAACTGCGGCCTGCAATAGCTCAAGCTTTTTCTTCTCTCCACCAGAGGTCCCTACGTTTAACGATCTTTCGATCAAGTCTTTTTTAATCTCTAATTTTTTAGCGATTTTTTCAATTTTTTGTTTGACTGTTAAAGGATCTTCTTTTCCTAACAGTGCAATTCTCAAAAGCTGAAAGACGTTGACACCGGCTAGTGAATGCGGTGTCTGAAACGATAAAAAAATTCCTCTCTTTGCCCGCTTATCCGGACTCAAATTTGTGACATCGCTGCCTTCAAACTTTAAACTTCCCACTTCCAATTTATAATTTGGATGTCCTGCAATTGCATAGGCGAGTGTTGACTTGCCTGATCCATTGGGACCCATGATGGCATAGACTTTTCCCTTTTTGAAATGGTAGCTCAAGTTCTTTAGTATTAACTTTTTATTTATCGATACGCTGATGGTTTTTAGTTGTAACATAGATCACATTATACTCTAATTTCCTCTCACCGTGGATGTTAAATATTTATTACTATAGGTTTGATATAATTAACAAACCTATGCCTGAATTTTCGCCGTCCCTTCTAAAAAGCGCTGAAGTTATCATGAAAAGTAATTCATCACTAAAAGGACTAAAATATATGCAAAGTGGGGCAAAAAGATGGTTGGATACTGTTGTGACTTTCTCAACTTTACCAGCGGTTTTACCAGCCATAGGTTTATTTGGGCTATTGGTTCTACGACAAGACGGGCATTATCCATTCTTTAAAATAACCGAAATCAATCCTTATACTGGGAAACAAACTACTATACTCAAGATTAGGTCTATGACCACCAATGCACCACTTGAAGAAGAAGATTTTATTGGCGATTCGGGATCCTATGCCCAAGCCAAACGATTAAAACACGATCCAAGAGTTACGCCCCTCGGACATAAATTAAGAAGATATTCTCTCGATGAGTTGCCTCAATTATGGCAAATTTTTCATGACCGATCATCCAGTTTAGTTGGACCTAGATATTTTAGAAGTGGAGATATTAATTCCATCAGCCTGGAAAAAGACCAGCCTTATGCTGAATGGGTTGAAAGATATAAGAACGGTCAAATTTTATTCGGTTTAACCGGTCTTGCTCAAATTTTAGGCAGAGCGCTTTTAAGCATTTCTGATAGGCTTTGGTTAGATCTCTACTATCTTGATCGTATGTCGTTTATTGCCGATTTGAAGATTGTAGGTTTGACTACTACAGCTATATTGTCTGCCAAAGGTAGTAAATGATTATAAATTAAGTCTCGGTATCCTATCTAATTCTTGAGACTTACTAAATAACTTTTTTCTAGCTTTAAAATAAGCAGCCACTCCAATCATGGCGGCATTATCTCCAGTTAAATATTTGAAAGGAGGAAAGTGAACCTCGCCTTTATGTTTTTCTAGCAAATCTCTAAGCAGTCTCCTCAGGTATAAATTTGCTATCACTCCTCCTCCAACCACCAATCTATTTACCTTTGTTTGTTTAATTGCCAAATTTATCTTGGCTACGATCACATCATAGATAGCATTTTGAAAAGAACTAGCTAACTCTCTAAGGTTTATAACCTGCGGTTTTTCTTTTAAAAAATAATAAAAAGAAGTCTTCAGTCCAGAAAAGGAAAAGTCTAAATTTTTTGAATTAATCATCGGTCTGGGAAAGTTGTGAAAGTCTTCATTTTGGACTTCTCGTGCCAATCTTTCTATCACTGGTCCACCTGGATATCCTAAGCCTAACATCTTTGCTGCTTTATCTAGTGCCTCGCCGGCTGCATCATCTCTCGTTTCACCTAATACTTTATAATCAACGTGATTTCTAAACAAAACAATTTCCGTGTGACCTCCCGAAACAATCAAGGCTAGATAAGGAAAATTAAAATCTCTGCTTGGATTTCCTTTATTATTCTGCGCAAAACACGAGTAGATGTGTCCTTCGAGATGGTTCACTGCAATTAGCTTTTTATTATATTTTTTTGCTAACTCTTTGGCTTTACTTATTCCAACTTCAAGGGCAACAGCCAATCCTGGTCCTTGAGTAACTGCTACATCATCAACCAAATTCATTCCTAAAGCAGCCAAATTTACGCGACGAGTGGATGTTTGAGCAAGGGAGTGACGAAGCGAACCCTCGGATTCCGAGGTTGAACGAAGAGCGACTGGTCCCACCTTTTGGCGAGATGCGAGTTCACTCGCAAGTAAATTTTGGTTGCGAAGAAGTCTGATTAAACATTCCTCGATTACCCAGTTAATCTTTTCCTCATGCGCTCGCTTGGCTAGTGACGGATATATCCCTCCCCATTTTTTGTGAAGGAGTATCTGTGAATATATTACATTGGCAAGGACTCTTCTTCCTTCAGTCACTGCCGCCGCAGTCTCATCGGCAGATGTCTCAATTGCGAGAATTAACATCAATTTAAAATATAAATTTTAAAATTCAATAAAAATTTCGAATTTCAAATTAAAAATTTATCTGTATCTCCCTTTCCTTCTCATCAACATACTTCATCTGCACATAGACCATCTTTCCCTTTCGTTTAAGTAACTCTATTATTTCTCCTGCTTTCTCTCCCCACTCAATACAGAGTAAGTTTTTTGGTTTGAGATATTTTTCCAAATCCAAGTATTTGAATTCTTCTGCATCTTGAATATTGTATAAATCCACGTGTATCAATGTATTAATTAATTGATTAATCAATACATATTCGTAATAAATAACATAAGTGGGAGAGACAATATTATTGATGCCTAAATATTCACCTATTCCTTTAATAAAAGTAGTTTTACCTACTCCTAGTTCTCCTTTGATGATAAAAACAATCGGTTTTTTGGCTTTAACTGGCAAAATTTGCTTCAAAATATATTTTGCGATTTTTTTGGTTTGACTGGCAGAATTTGAAATATATTTTTTTGTATCTTTAAAAACAATGTCACCCTGTCTCAAAATCCTAATTTGTTCAGAAGTTAAATCAATTACTGTAGAGGGTTTGTTTCTTGGAAGCTGTCCTGCGTCAATAATGAGATCTATCAGATCTTTTTTTTTCTTAGGAAGTTCAGCCAGAAGAGACCGAGTTGAATAATGTGGCGATCGACCCGATAAATTTGCTGAGGTGGCTGTGATTGGTCTGCCAAATTTTTTTACTAACTGGCTGATAAAGAAATAATCAGGAATCCTCACACCCAGTGTGCCTTTTTCCGATTCAAGTAAAGGAGAGACGAGATGTCTTGAGGCTAAAATAACCGTAAATGGGCCTGGTAAAAGTTCATTGATGATCCTTTTCTCTTCCTTGTTTATTTTAACCTGCGACTTAAGCATAGAAAAACCAGCGACAAACACTGATATTGGTTTTCCCGGTGGTCTATTTTTAAATAGCAACAACTTTTTTACCGCTTTCTCATTGGTTGCATCAACCAACAGTCCATAGACCGTATCAGAAGGTGTAACTACCAGACCACCGCTTTTTAAAACAGGCACGATTTTTTCAAATTTAGCCTTTTCTAATGGTATTATTTTCATAGTTAACAATTGTAGCAAAAATCTGCTAAAATGAATTGGTGGTAATTTAACCAACTCAGTCTGAGCGAAGGGGTCTGACGTCCCGGAGTCGAAGGATCTAGCGAATTAATATGGCTAATTCAAAAAGTCAAAGGAAAAATAACGGTCCCGTAAAAAAGATAGCCCAGTTCAACTTTAACTTAGATCTAAAATCGATCTTTATCATCGTCTTCGTTGGACTTTTTGCCTTTTACGTCTTTAACTCTGTTTCAAAAGAGATTAAGCAAACCCTTCCTGAGAAACCCTTAACTACGATTGTCAAAGAAATAAAACAAGGCAAAGTTGAAAAAGTAGAGATTATCGATAATAAAATTATCGTTTACTATAAGAATGATAAACTGTCTATATCCTACAAAGAACCAAGCGACAGTTTTTTAAAAACACTCAAGGATGCAAACGTAGATTCATCCACCCTTAACGTCATTATCAAAGATACCCAAGGGTCGGTTGGTATTGTCAATTTTTTAAGCAATGTTATCCCGACGATATTGATGGTTGCTTTTTTTATCTTTCTTTTTCGACAAGCTAAAGGTGCTCAAGAATCTGTCTTTTCTTTCGGACAATCAAGAGCAAAAAGGTTTAGCAAAGATCTCCCCAAAATAACTTTTAACAACGTGGCCGGGGTCGACGAAGCGAAAAAAGAACTGGAAGAAATCGTTGACTTTCTGAAGCATCCGGAAAAATATAAAAAATTAGGCGCACGTACCCCTAAAGGAGTTATTCTTATCGGCCCATCAGGTTGCGGCAAAACTCTGCTTGCCAAGGCTGTTGCGGGTGAAGCAGGCGTTCCGTTTTTCTCAATCGCAGGAAGCGAGTTTATGGAAATGCTAGTTGGAATTGGTGCAGCCCGAGTAAGGGATCTTTTTGCCACAGCCAAAAAAAGTGCGCCTTCGATTATTTTTATAGATGAAGTCGATGCCATTGGCCGAGCGCGTTCTGTTGGAATCATGCCATCGCACGACGAGCGGGAACAAACCCTGAACCAAATCTTGGTTGAAATGGACGGGTTTAACCCAAACGAACAAGTGGTTGTAGTGGCGGCCACCAATCGCGGTGATCTTTTAGACCCCGCACTTCTTCGGCCAGGACGGTTTGACCGAAGAATCATCGTTGACTTTCCCGACCTCGAAGGAAGAAAAGCAATCATAAAAATTCATGCAAACGGAAAACCGTTTACCCAAGATGTAGATTGGGAAAAAGTTGCCAAGCGTACAGTTGGTTTCTCGGGAGCAGATCTGGAAAACATGCTCAATGAAGCGGCCATTTATGCCGCCCGCCAAGGAAGAGATAAAATCACAATGGATGACATCGAAGAAGCCGCGACCAAAGTAAAACTCGGACCGGAAAAAAAGCGATTGCAGTCAGATCTTGATAAAAAGTTAACCGCCTATCACGAAGCCGGACACGCAATCGTATCCCACTTTTTGCCTCACACGGATCCGGTACATCGAATTTCTATAGTTTCTCGGGGAATGGCTCTTGGTTTTACCTTGATTCCTCCCGTAAAGGATAAACTGCACGAGACAAAAACTAACCTCTTGGAGAGAATTACAGTGATGATGGGCGGAAGAGCTGCAGAGGAGACGGTCTTTGACGAATTAACAACAGGCGCTGCCAACGATTTTGATCAGGCAACTCAACTTGCTAAAGCTATGGTCGTCGAATACGGTATGAGCGATCTTGGACCAATCAACTTTGGACCAACAATGGATATCACAGAGTGGGGCAAAACATACTGGGAACAGAATACCGTTTCACAAGAAATGCTGGCTAAAATTGATTCCGAGGTGAAAAAAATTATTACTTCGAGATACCAAGTTGCTATCCAAACTATAAAAGAACAAAAAGAAATGCTGGACAAAGTGGCGGCAGCCCTGATGAAAACCGAAAGCTTGGACGGGGATGAGTTTCAAAAAATCGTCGGAGTAAAGCCTAAGGTAAACTAATGGACACTCTTCTTCTCATCGACGGTAACGCAATTATGCACCGCGCTTTTCATGCGCTTCCTCCTTTTAAAACGAAAGACGGCATTCCCACAAACGTAATTTATGGATTTTTTTCAATGCTTCATAAATCGATAGCCGATTTTCATCCCAATTTTATCGTGGTTTGCTTTGACACTCCCAAACCAACATTTCGAAATAAACTATTTAAAGAATATCAAGCACAAAGGCCCAAAATTTCAGATGATTTTATCACCCAAATACCTCTGGTAAAAGAGGCCTTGGATAAGGCTGGGGTAACCCATCTCGAGAAGGACGGCTTTGAAGCTGATGACCTCATAGGGACAATTACGCAAAAATTTAAAGATAACGGTATAAAAGTTTTAATCTTATCCGGTGACAGGGATATCCAACAGCTTGTTGCTAAAAATGTTTATGTCATCACTCCCAAACTCGGCCTTTCAGATATCAAAATGTATGATAAGACTGAAGTGCAAAAAAAATTTGGACTTGATCCTGATAAAATTCCGGATTTAAAAGCCTTGATGGGAGACCCTTCCGATAATTATCCCGGAGCAAAAGGCATCGGTCCCAAAGGAGCAGCAAAACTTCTGCAGGAATTTGGTTCTTTAGATAAAATCTATTCAAATCTCGAAAAACTTGACGAAAAAACTAGAATCATCCTAAAAAAATACAAAAAACAAGTTTCCCTTGCTAAAAAGTTGGCAAAAATCGACCAGCAAGTCCAAATCAAATTTGACATCAACTCCGCCCGTTTTGAAAAATTTAAAGACGATTTAAAGAATTATTTTTTGCAGTATGAGATGAAGTCACTAGTAAATAGGTTTTTTTCAACTATATCAAATGCTAAAGAAAAAAGTGAGAAAAAGAAAAACAATAGTCAGATGGGGCTTTTTTAATTAGTAAACTCTTGGACAAACATTTTACCGTAAATTCCGCCATCAACTACGCCGATTCCTACCTTGCCAAATTCTTCGGACAAAATATTTGCCCGGTGACCCTCTGAATTCATCAGACCGCTGTGAGCTATATAGACATCCGGAGCAAAAGCCAAATTCTCACCTATAACCGTGTAAGATATTTCTTTTCTATCTGCTCTATCGGCTGGAGTCGAGCCGTCAACTTCCGAATTATGAGAGAAAAAGCCGTTAACAAACATCTCCATAGCATACTCTCTAGCTACGTCTCTAATCTGGTAATCAAATGTCAATGGATTCAATCCTCTTTGAATGCGTTCTCTATTTACAGAATTAAACATTGTCACTTCAGACTCCGTATCAAAGGAAAGTTGTTTTTCCGCAGGTTTTATCCCTAGATCAACACTTTCATTTGACTGTGGCTTTATTGTTAGGAAGTTTAAAGTTTCATTTACCGCCCCACCAAAGATATTTTTTATATATTTCTCGGTAGACCGTGAGAGGTTCACAAAAAAAGGTCCGCTCCTTGAGTCTAAAAGCGCTTGTTTTACCTGTCCTCGGACAGGAAAAGCAAAAACTAGGCTGACAAAAAACAAAAAAATCGTTGCAGCCTGAACGACGGCTGCTAAAACACCAAGAGAAATATTGAGCGGGTGTTTTTGAAATTTCTCCAATAGTTTTGCTAAAAGGCGCAATGAAATTACTGAAAAGATGATTTCTGCAATAAACCAGGCTATAAAAAAACCGCTTGCCTGTGCAATCCCTTTTGGAAAAGAAAAATTCAAGATCAGAAGTTTGGCAAAAAAAGCATAAAATTTATAAGAAAAAATAAGAGAAAAAACAAAAGCAACTACTTCAAGAAAGGTGTTGATAAAACCTTTTTGGGTCAAAATAAAATATAAAATCAGAATAACAAAAGCTAAATCTATCCAATTTCCTCTTAGCGAATATTTTTCTAAAAATTGCTCAATCATTCTATATTTTATCATTTTATTTTCTTCCAAAAAACCAAATCACAACTTCCAAGAAACAAAAAATATCCAAATATTAAATAATCAAATTTCAACTAATAATGTTTAATTTTTTTCGAATTTGAGAATTAAGATATATTTGGATTACTTGTGGATTGGAGCTTGGAATTTGTTAGAATATTGTAATGAGTCCAGATTTAAAGCAAAATTTTGCCGTAACAGCCTATCTTCTTTTCTCCCATAACTATATAGCTTTTGTTTATCTTTCGGGAGTTATAATTTCAATAATTTTATCCTTGATCAAACCTTCTCGCTTCACTGTGTTTATGTTAATTGGATTTATCACTCTTCTTTTCTCTTTTGAATATGATAAACATTTAATCGATCCTTTCCGCCAACAAACTCTAAATTCATTAATCACCGCTACCCCCCATTACCGTCTGCAAAAAATCATAGATATTATGATCGTAGAAATATTCCCTATTCTATTTTATATAACTGGCTGGATGTTAATTTTTATAGGTATAATTTATGCAGCTATAAAACTTGAAAAAAAACAAAAATAATGCTAACATTGATTAGTTCTTTGGAAATAAGGAGAAATTAAATTTCGAGCGCATGACCCCGACGTTACGTCGGGATGACGAGGAGAGGGCCCCGCCCATAGCGGGGAATCGGACTTGATTTTACTTAAGGATTATAATCCTGAGCGAAGTCGAAGGATCAGCGGAAACCCTCATGCTTGGTTATAGCTGTTTGTCTTAAAACCCAAAAGCAATCTTGGGGCCAAAGGATAAACTAATAACTACTCCTTAATTATCAATCTCCAAAGAACCTCATTGATAATTCAGAATTAAGAATCTAGAATTCAGAGATTCTTGTTTTTGTTGATTTATATAAATTCTGAATTATAAATTAAAAATTCTAAATTTTATTTATGTGCGGAATCTTTGCCGTCCTCGGAGACATAACTAACGACGCATCTCAAACAGTCCTGCAGGGATTAAAAAAACTGGAGTACCGTGGCTATGACTCATGGGGAATTGCCGTCAAACCAATCCACAGTCCCACCCTGCGGGTGGACAAACACGTTGGAAAAATCGGCGAGGCGAAAACTAACTTGCCCAAAGGCACTATTGCCATCGGTCATACGCGTTGGGCGACACACGGAGGCGTGACAGACGAAAATGCCCATCCTCACCTTGACTGCAGTGCTAGATTCGCAGTTATTCATAACGGAATTGTCGAAAATTACCGCGATTTAAAAGAAAAATTGTTAAAATCGGGTCATAAATTCCGGTCCGAAACCGATACTGAAACAGTTGCACATCTCATAGAAGACAAAAAAATCCCCCTAAAGGACGCAGTCTTCCAGACATTTAAGGAACTTGTAGGATCAAACGCCATTGGAGTTCTTGACTCGGATTCAGAAACAATTGTTGCCGCCAGAAACGGTTCACCATTGGTTGCCGGTATCGATGAAAAGAATAAACAGTTTTTTTTGGGCAGCGACGTACCGGCGTTTTTAAAGTACACTAATAAAGTTTATTTTCTTAGAGATGGAGAAGGAATTACTATCAATAAAAAAGAACTTAAAATATACGATCTAAAAACCGGAAAAGAAAAAACTTTCATCCCGCAAACCCTGGACTGGAAACTTCAGGATGCGGAAAAATCAGGTTTCCCCCATTTTCTCTTGAAAGAAATTCACGAACAAAAAAACACAATCGCTAAGACTGTTTCTCTCAACTCGGAAGAAATTAAAAAAATTTCCGCATTGATAAAGAAAAAATATAATGTCATCTTAACCGGTTGCGGATCTGCTTCATACTGCGCTTTGGCAGGAAAATATTATTTTGCCCAAGCTGGAATTGAATCGCAAGTCTATCCAGCAAACGAAATGATGCCTTTTCTAAATTTTATTGAGAGAAAAACACTCGTCATTGCTATTTCCCAATCGGGTGA
This sequence comes from Candidatus Roizmanbacteria bacterium RIFCSPLOWO2_01_FULL_37_16, assembly GCA_001789695.1. Taxonomy (GTDB): domain Bacteria; phylum Patescibacteriota; class Microgenomatia; order UBA1406; family GWC2-37-13; genus 2-01-FULL-40-13. The sequence continues at coordinate 27,238 of MGAI01000031.1, forward strand.
AACTGCGGATACTTTGCTTGCCGTCAAAGCAGCTCAAAAAAAAGGTGCAATTATTATTGCCGTCGTCAACGCCAGAGGTTCAACTTTGGAAAGAATTTCCGATTATGTTTTACCGGTTGGAGCCGGACCGGAAATTGCCGTAGTCTCTACTAAAGCTTTTACTGCTCAACTAGCAACGATGTATCTATTAAGCAAATCCGTTGCAGGAAAATTCGAAGAAGGAAAAGAAATGATAAAAAAATTATCCAGAGAACTAAAGAAATGGTTCAATCCTATTTCGATTAAACACTTAATCGAAATCGCAAAATTACTACTGGATGAAGAACATATTTATCTGATAGGTAAATACTTAAATTATCCTGCTACCTTGGAGTTTGCGCTTAAGATAAAGGAAACTTCTTATCTTCACGCCGAACCTTTTGCCGCAGGAGAACTTAAACACGGAGTTATCACTCTTATTCAAAAAGGAACACCCTGTTTTGTTTTGGCTTCAAACGATGAGACAAGAGACGAACTGTTATCAAGCGCTGCGCAGCTTAAAGCGAGAGGAGGAAGAATAATCGGAGTTGCTCCTTTCAATTCTAATGAGTTTAACGAGGTAATAAGAACACCAGATTTAGGAGATTTGACAATATTACCAAATATTATAGTCGGCCAACTTTTAGGGTATTATCTTGGAATCGGACGCGGTGCCGATCCAGACAAACCTCGCAATCTCGCCAAAAGCGTTACCGTGAAGTGATCCCATCAGCACCAAGAGTGATTCTCAAGCCACGATTATTATAAAAACAAATCTATTGTTGATATACTTATTTAGATGAGGTCTCAGTTTACTCGCTCAATCATCAACACCTCGATAAAGGAAGCAATTTTCTTTTTTCATAATCATCATTTTCCTTTGCCACCATTCGCCTATTGGACTGTCAATGACTGGAAAAATAACACTGTAAAGATCGATGAAATCTTCGCTACCAAACTCGGGTGGGACGTAACTGATTTTGGTAGCGGCAACTTCAGGAAAATCGGTAGGATCATCTTCACCCTGAGAAATGGTCATGCGCAAATGAGAAAAATGTATCCTAAACCCTACGCCCATAAAGTCATGTATCTTCTGGAAGACCAGAAATCACCTGTCCATTACCACAGGTCCAAAATGGAAGATATCATCAATCAGGGTGGCGGAGAAACAGTAGTACGCGTCTGGGAAAAAACTGGTAAAGGCAGTTTATCTAGGAAAAATGTTTCGCTTGTTGTCGACGGAGTTAGAATTTTTGTCCAGGCGGGGGGAACAATTTTACTTAAACCCGGTCAATCGGTAACAATTCCTCCCGGACTTTACCACTCCTACTGGGCAGAAAGAGGTAAAGGGCCGGTACTTTCAATTGAAATCTCAAGTGTCAATGACGATACTAATGACAACTATTTTCTAGGTAGAAACATCCGCTTTCCCAAGGTTAAAGAAGATGAAGAAGCGCTTTATCTTCTGGTCTCAGATTATGATAACTATTTGAGAAGAAAGCACATTTAAAATTCGAAAAATTTCCTGATGTCATCTATCTAAATATGAATAAAAAGAAAAGTAAATCTGTAGTTTTCGTTTTATCTTTAGCGTCATTTTTACATGATGTTGGATCGGATATGGTTTTTTCTGTCTGGCCACTTTTTGTCACTCAAGTACTAAAAGCGAATATGGCAACCTTGGGTTTTATCGACGGAATAGGAGACGCAGTAGTCTCAATCTCCGGAGCAGTTGGTGGATATATATCAGACAAGATAAGAAAAAGAAAAATATTTGTCTGGACTGGATATCTTTTTGGCGGTCTAGCTCGTATCGGTTATGCCTTATCCCCAAGCTGGCAGTGGCTTATCCCCTTCCGCTTTCTTGATCGATCAGGCAAAATTCGAGGTGCTCCAAGAGATGCGATAATTTCAGATGTATCATCTCGCGAAAATAGAGGTTCCAAATTTGGCATCTTAAGAGCTGCAGATAATTTAGGCGCGGTAGTTGGCATAATTATTGCTATTTTTTTTCTAAAAACATTAGGCTTTACAAATCTTTTTTTGCTTGCTGCCATTCCTTCTTCTGTTGCAGTGCTATTGATAATCTTTTTTATCAGAGAATCACAACCGAATCATCAGGTAGTTTTCAAAGGCATAAGTTTCATAAACTTCAATTACAACTTACGACTCTTAACAGTACTTAGCGGACTTTTTGCCTTAGGCTCTTTTAGCTATTCTTTTTTGCTTCTTTATGCCAACAAATATGGATTTACTACCTTTCAAGTACCTGTTTTATATCTTTTGTTTAGTTTGTTTGCTGCGATTTTTTCGATTCCTTTCGGAAAATTATCTGATAAAATCGGCAGGAAAAACATACTCTATCTTTCCTACTTTTTCTGGGCAATGGTTTTAATGCTTTTTATTTTTTATTCTAATTTTGTCGGTATGATTTTAGCTTTTATATTTTATGGATTGCACAAAGGAGCATTGGAGCCCGTGCAAAAAACGCTTGTGGCAGAACTCGCGCCATCAGATTATGTAGCTTCAACTATCGGCGCCTTTCAAATGGTGATAGGACTTTTATCGCTTCCAGCTTCTTTTTTAGCAGGATTTTTGTGGGATAGATTTTCTCCTATCACACCTTTCTACTTCTCACTGACTTTAACTTTAATTTCAGTTATCATGTTGAAATTTGTAAAAGAACCAGCCTAGCGGTTTTTTTATACTTTTTATTGCGAGCTCATGGAACAAATTAAATTTTGAAATAACCATTATCACACTTCGCTTTCACAGCTTTTGCTTCGTGATCAAAAATAGTGGGTGCGTTTTGTGGAGTTAATATTACCTCCTCCACCTGTCCTGACTTAACAGCTAACTTACTTTGAGCAAATAAATATCTGTCTAACAAATTTTGCCAAAAAAATTCTTGCACCCCACTATCTTGAGAATACCTTCCCAATGCAGTTTGTTGTACATGGCCGTAAATATCATCATTCAATAAAGGAATTCTAGTATTTTGCCAAATTAAAGCGCTGACAAATGCATATACTCTGACTCTGGTTCGTAATGTATCTATCAGTTGTTGATATGAGATAAAATAAAAAGACAAAGTTCCAGGCTCTGATTTGAACCTACCTCTCTGGCGATAACTCAACGCTAACTCTCTCATAAGAGACACACAACGATCCATTTCTCCTTCCACTATATGGAAATTAGTATCAATGTCACAATTTCCATTTGCTGCCCTTCTTAAATAATATTGATTAGGTTGTCTATCTTTTAACACCCCATAAGGGAAAACACCCGCTAATCTTGAAGCTGCTGATCCAATAATCGCAGCGCTTAAAAGGCCCACTTCTTTCAAAACATCCTCATTTTCTCCTATCAGCAATCTCATATCTTCAATACCGGTCGTACAAAAATCATTGAAATTTCTAAATTCTTGACTCTGCGGGTGATAAGGACTGAATTTAGAAGCCATCAGTAATTCCAACGGAAAACGTCTCATTTTTAAACCAGCGAGAATGACGGATACATCAACCGGCAATGAGGATAAAATATCTGCTTGTTTAGGTGTTTCGCTAAGAATAGAAATCATGATAAAACGCTTATTATAGGATAAAGAAGTAGAAAAATCAATGATAATCCACTTCAATAATGGTACAGAGTGACGTATCAATACAAAAAATTTATTTTTTCCTTTTGCAGATATTCTAAAAGTTTATTTGGAATTATTCGACAGGCACAAAATTTTGCAAGTCCTTAGTGCCATTTAATTCTCTCTTTAAGCGTTGGATTTTTTAGGGATCTTATTTATCCTGTGCCACTTTGCGTTAATGTTTTTCATCCCGTTAGAGAAAGGAAACGTTTTAAGCGATTTCTAAGGTATCTTTTACCCATTCCTGACTTTAAATATTTTTCCCGAGCAAAAGCATCATATTTATAAATACAAGCTTCATAATAAATCAAGCTAAATGGTCCCCTTCCTTTTGTTGAAAAGACAATATTTTCATTATGTGCTTTAAAACGTTTCCGTAAATCACTAGTGCAACCAGTATACCAATGCTTGTTCTTTTTACTAAGTAGAAGATATGTATACCACATAAGCTTTTTCTCTAACGGGACTCATATATAAAACCAATTCCTGTAGTGATAACTGGAATCAGAAGATAGGTTACTCCAATATCCTTAATGTAATTTGCAAGCGACATCTTCATCGGACCCCAAGAAAACATTAACAAATCTATCCCTACATTGACTCCAAACCAAATTAAACCAAGACAAAATCCAACCCACGTGGTTCTTTTTTTACTTTTTAGAAAATATTTCACCGAAGCAAAAGTAGTTGCAATAACCAGCGCAACCGGCATAATTGACTCAAAAAGTGGCCGGTCATTTGCTCTAAGAGGAAACGCTAACATGGCAATGATAAATACAAAAGCCCAAATAGCCAATCCGTATAAAACTGCAGACTTGTGATTCATACAGAAATCATACCGACCCATCTTTCAAATAGTGGTGACAAAAATCACAAATTAATTTTTAAACTGTAATCCAATAATTCCTAAAATAATGACCGCAATTGCGAATTTTTGCCATCGCGTCGTTTTTTCTTTTAACCAAAATTCACCCAAAACTACCGCAACTAAAGGCGAAGCTGAAGAGATGACCGAAACATAGGAAACATAATAGCGACTGACGGCTAAATTATAAGTAGTAAAGGCTACAACGTCGAGTGCGGCAATTGGCAGTAAAACTTTCCAAGGAACTCCTTGAAATAAATTAGACTGCTGTGGTCGTAGAAAATAAGCTAAAAAAAAGCTAATTATAATGAAAGTTCTGCTGCCGATAGTTGTAAAAAACCAACCCATCTGCTTAGTTAATGGTCCCAAATAAAAGAAACTAAACCCCCATCCTAAAGCTACCAATAAAGCCAAAAGAACTCCAGGATTAAATAGATTTATCCGGGTTCTTGTTATCTTATTCCAATTAATAGTCAAAATAATTATTCCCAAAATGGTTATGAAAATACTTATTGCTTTAATTGGACTGATAACCTCGCCCAAAAAGATTACACCCAAGATGACAGAAATAAAAGCCCAGGCAGAAACAACCGGAACCACAATTGGAACTTTACCTTTTTCCAGTGCTTGGCAATAAAGAATATATGTGCCCGCACCTAAAATTCCTTGAATGATTAAACCAAACCAATTAATCTTTTCTGGAAGCGAAAAAAATATTGGAGAGATTAATAAAGTACCTAAAAAAGCAAAAAGCTGAATAAGTAGTCCTCCATTAAATCCGCCAACCTTTCTACTTAAGTTGGCGGCTAATACTGAGATTAATCCCCAGCCAAACATGGGAATTAGTGATAAAAATAGCGGCAAAAGTATTACGTTTGACATAAATTTTTACACTTTTACACCTTTAAGGTGTAATTTGGCTAATTAGATTTTACACCTAAGGGTGATTTAATTTTACACCTAATAGGTGTAATTTGGATTATTGAAATGATCTAATGATTTAATTTGGGTAGTGGCATTTCTTATATTTTTTCCCTGATCCACACCAACAGGGGTCGTTACGACCGGGTTTTTTCTGGGACTGACCCGGGGGAATGATGCGAAAACCTACTTGGTCATCAGACACAGGCTGATTTAAATTATTTGACGCGACAGCCTTGTTTGGTGTGGTCGGTACTTGTTGAGGTGGTGGGGAAGACTCTTGCTGTTTTTGCGCTTGTGTAAAAGGATCAACACCAGATGCGGATTTAAAAACCCTCGGCTGGTCTTTACTTGACTCTTGCTTAATCGATAGCTGCGGTCCTTTCTCAACCTGCACCTTGAATAACCTTCTGGTTACCTCAAAGTTGATATCGTTCACTAATCTTTCAAACATCGAATAGGCTTCATTTTTATACTCAACCAGCGGATCAAGCTGAGCGTATCCTCTAAGATTGATTCCTTCTCTTAGGTCTTCAATTGCGGTCAGATGCTCTGTCCAATACTTGTCAATAGTTGAAAGAAATATTACCCTCACAACTTCGGCCCACAATTTCTCTCCCACTGTTTTTTCTCTGGATTTAAATTCTTTTTCTATTTTTTCAGCGAAATATTCAATCAAGGGGCTGGTATTTTTATTCTTAGCCAAATTTTTAACTTCACTATTGCCAAATGGTAAAATTAAATTTAATTCTTTTTCAAGACTAATAAGATTTTCTCCCAATATATTGCCGTCCTCTCCTTGATGGGCATTAATAAGAACCCCCACTTCTTCATGAAAAACATCTAAGATTGTTTGTTTAAACTCTTTTTCATCTTTTTCGGGAAGAGTCAAAATTTTTCTGCGCAGGGTATAAATTATATCCCTTTGCTTATTTAATACATCATCGTAATCTACTAGATGTTTTCTAATATCGAAGTTGAATCCTTCTACCTTAACTTGAGCCTGTTCTATAGCTTTAGAAACCATCGCGTGAGTCAGCGGCTGATCTTCGGGAAATTTAAAAAAAGTCATCAGCCGCGAGATCTGCTCTCCGCCAAAAATCCTCATCAGATCATCTTCCAAAGCTACATAAAAGAGCGACTCGCCGGGATCTCCCTGCCGACCTGATCTACCGCGAAGCTGATTGTCAATTCGTCGCGATTCATGTCTTTCAGTGCCAATTACAGACAAACCCCCAAGTCCAACTACTTCATCATGTCTTTTTTGCCAATTCTTCATCTCCTTCTCATAATCTTTCTTTCTATCCTCCATCTTCCCACCTCCAACTTCATACCTATTAGGTGTTTCTCCGCCAAGAACAATATCTACTCCACGTCCAGCCATATTGGTCGCAACCGTGATTGAACCTTTCTTTCCGGCGTTGGCTATAATCATCGCTTCTCGCTCGTGGTTTTTCGCATTAAGAAGCTCGTGGGGTACTCCTTTCTGCAAAAGCAGTCTTGATAAAAATTCATTTTTCTCAATCGAAGTTGTTCCAACCAAGACCGGCCTGCCTACTTTGTAACTTTTTGCTAACTCCTCCACAACTGCATTGAATTTCCCGCGTTCAGTCTTGTAGATCATATCAGGATGATCTTGACGAACCATAGGCATATGGGTTGGAATTACCACGACGTCGGTTTTGTAGATTTTGTGGAATTCTTCTGCTTCTGTGGCTGCGGTTCCGGTCATTCCCGCAAGCTTTTTGTACATCCTGAAATAATTCTGCAAAGAGATTGTAGCCAGAGTCTTTGACTCTCTTTGGATCTGAACTTTTTCTTTAGCCTCGATTGCTTGATGCAAACCTTCAGAGAACCTTCTGCCATAGAGTAACCTACCTGTGAATTCGTCAACTATAATGACTTCACCGTCTTTCACGATATAGTCTTTATCCAATTTAAAAAGAGTCTGAGCTTTTAATGCCGCTTCTATATGAAAAAGCGAATCAAAATCTTTCTCATAAATATTGCTGACGCCCAACATCGATTCAATCTTTTTTATTCCTTCCTCTGATAAATTTGCAGTACGAAGTTTTTCGTCAATGACATAATCTGTTTTTTGATCAAGCTGTTTCACAATCTGAGCATACTTATAATACTTGGAAGTGTCTTCGGCATAAGGAGCGGAGATAATATGTGGAGTACGTGCCTCATCAACCAGGATTGAGTCGGCCTCATCTATTATGGCAAAGTTGAATTTCCTCTGGACTATGTCATTTGGATTAACCGCCATGTTATCACGAAGATAATCAAAGCCAAACTCGGAATTTATGCCATAAGTTATATCGCAAACGTAGGCTTCCTTTCGTGAGATAGATCTTAGATGAGAAAGACGCCAATCCTGCGCATCGGCGTCTTGATGTTGTGGATCATAAATAAAGGAGCGATCAGAAATAATCGCGGCGGTCGTTAGTCCTAACTTATGAAAAACCCCTCCCATCCAGCCAGCATCTCGTCTGGCTAGATAGTCGTTTACCGTGACAAGATGAGCTCCTTTGCCCTCAAGAGCATTTAGGTACAAGGCGGAAATAGCTGATAATGTCTTTCCCTCGCCGGTTTTCTGTTCGGCTATCTTTCCCTCATGCAGTGCAATCCCTGCCGATAGCTGTACGTCAAAATGGCGTTGTCCTAAAACTCTTCTCGCAGCTTCCCGAACCAAAGCGTATGACCAAGGCAAAACCTCAGCTAGAGTTTTTTGTTCTGACTGAATCTCCTCTTTTAGACTGACAGTTTCTTTTGTAAAATCAGTGTCTTTTAGTTTCCTTGCTCTATCTTCAAATGAATTTATCTCCTCTACTTTTTTCCGCAAGCGATTGATTTCACGCTCATTGTAGTCAAAGAATTTTTTGAATAAGTTAAACATAAAATTTTATAAATTCGACGATAGATGATCGAAAACAGAAAGTTGAATTTGAGGGTAGAAGATGGAAGATAGATTTTTCTATTATCTATCTTCAAGATCTATCTTCTACCTTCTATCGTCCATCCTCTAATTTCTCATTTTACAAAGTATTCCTGTGGTACTATCAGTATTTTTTGAGCAGAATAGCGATTTGGCTCAACTGTTTCGCTTGTCTTTTTAAAGACAAAATGAATCGTATCACCCTCTTTAATTTTAGAAAAACCAATAGCTTCTAAGTTTAATGTTTTGATATTAAGCATCTGTTGTTTTGAAGAAGTCTGTATGTCTAGAGTAAAACTTTCTCTATCGGTCGTAATTAATTTTATGAAAAAGTCTTCTTTATTAACTTCGGTAACACTACCTGAATCTACAAAAAACAATTCGTCGAGATAGATAAAGTTTGCTTCAACGCTTTTTTCTTTAATTACACCAGAAACAGTGATATAGGAGCCTTTCTTTATAACCGATGGTTTGACTTCCTTCTTTTGTTCACCGCTAAATTGATAAAACTTGGTCAAATCTTGATCAATCAATATTTCAAATATTTCTTCTTTCCAGGTCTTGATTTTTAGTTTTGAAATTTTGGTCGGGGAAACAACTTCTTCAATACTTCCACTTATAGCCTTATTATTTTTTGCTCGAAGTTCTGCGACCCGTGTAGCTAGTTTATCCTTTAATGTCTGGATCTCCTTATCCTCTAAAGATTTTGTTGAATTAACTAGAGTCGGAGAAGGTGTTGAGGTTTGAACTTGCGCCTGAACACTAACTACCGTCATGAGCACTAAAATAGAAACAATAAAAGATACAAAAGTGATTTTTGATTTTTGATTTTTGACTTTTGCTTTTTCTTTCATAGTTCTTCGTTAAGATAATAAATGTGCAATTCCTTCTCTTGTGGTCTTAAATTGCCGCTTTTTAAGTGCGCGGTAATTTTTATAATATTTTCACCTAATGCCAAAGGAAATGAGACTGAAAATTCTTCTTTTTCATTTTTAAAAACTATATCCTTTACTGGAGATTGGATGATTATCAAGGCATCTTTATCTGCCTTACCCTTTATATTTATACTTTTTGTGTTAAAAATTGACCCATCAGCAGGTTCGCTCACTTCTAGGGATTTTAAGCTAACTATGACTTTTTTAGATAGTTTGCTTGCTTTCTCTGTCGGCGCTATTGTTTTTGTTTTTGCAAGCTGAAATTCCTTATTTTTGGCTAGTAGGATGAAGGCAACCAGCGCTCCGAAAACAACGCCAAAAAAAATAGCAATAACTGTTTCTTTTTTCATTTTTTTATTAGAATCTGCTTCGTCACAATCGGAACATGATCAATGATATCCTTTATATTATACCAGTATCCCTTTTTCAAAAAAATTTCATCGGCAGATCTCTTTAAAATGTATGAAGCCATCGCACAAGAATCCAAGGCAGGATTTTTAGCAAAAAAAGATACGGTCAAACCGGCAAGAATATCTCCAGTTCCACCTTTAGTCAATCCAGCATTTCCACCGTCAACGACGACTGTTTTCTCACCATCTGAAATGTAATCTCGGACTGCCTTAAGCAGAATCACACAATTATATTTTTTTGCTTGTTCCTTGACAATTTTTTCTTTCTCATCTACCGAACACCGATCAACCGACAAACCAAATAACCGCTTAAACTCGCCCTGGTGAGGTGTTACTATGGCTTTTGTCTTTAACTTTACAAGCCACTCTGGTTTCATCATCTGTAATGCGCCGGCATCAAGTACAAATTTTTTATGAGGATACTCTTCAAGTAAATACTTTGTCAAATAGTAAGTATACATTGCTTCATCTTTAATTCTTAAAATGTCTTTAAAATTGGAAATTGGAAATTGCCTGCCTGCCGGCAAGGCAGGGAAATTGGAAATTTTTCCACGGACCATTCCAGGTCCAATCAATATAGCGTCATCTTCCTCAATATAGGAAAGTAGGTCTTTTCGACTAACCACTATTCCATTTCTTATTTTCCTTTTTAAGGAAACAAAAATTTCCTCATTCTCCCAGGTTGAGCAGTAGTGAACCATATCAACAAAATGAGAAGTTATCTCAGCGGCCCAGATTGATGCCGAGTGAAATAGCGTTGATCCACCGATTATCAAAACTCGACCATTCTGGCCCTTATGAGAATTGGGTTGCGGCAAGTGAATATTCTCTAAAAAGAGTTTTATAGAATTTGTATCGGAAGTTTTTATCATCATATAATAAAATGAAATACGGATGATGCGGATTTTGTCCGGATCTTAAGGATAGGCGGATAATCAGCAAAATCCGTAATCCGCCGCATCCGAATAAGATCCGTAGATCTGCATTATATTATGTATTTGTTATAATTCTACACTATGTCACTCAGCCATCAAAAGTTACGTCAAAAATTTTCTGAATTTTGGCAGCAGCGGAATCACAAATTAATTCCACCTATTCCTCTCATTCCCAAAGACGACCCTACTACCCTTTTCACAGGATCGGGGATGCAGCAACTAGTGCCCTATCTTTTAGGTAAATCTCATCCATTAGGAAAAAAATTATACAACATCCAACCCTGTTTTCGCTCGCAAGATATAGATGAGGTGGGAGACAACCGCCATACAACTTTTTTTGAAATGATGGGGAATTGGTCTTTAGGCGATTATTTCAAAGAGGAACAGCTCGAATGGTGCTGGCGCTTTTTTACTAAAGAGTTAAATCTGCCAAAAAATAAACTCTATATTACCGTATTTGCTGGTACAAAGTTACTTCCTCGCGATAACGAATCGGCAATGACTTGGAGAAAGCTAGGTATAGCCGAAAATCATATCTTCTCCTACGGTCCAGAAAAAAACTGGTGGTCAAGAAGCGGAGTTCCTGAAAATATGCCAGCTGGAGAACCCGGAGGTCCAGATACTGAAGTCTTTTATGAATTTGTCCAAGTAACTCACAATCCAAAATTTGGCTCAAAGTGTCACCCCAACTGCGACTGTGGTAGATTTTTGGAAATAGGAAATTCTGTCTTTATGCAGTATCAGAAACAAAAAGACGGCTCGTTCGCAGAACTGCCCAAAAAAAACGTTGACTTTGGAGGTGGCTTGGAGCGAATGCTTGCAGCTTTAAACAATAATCCTGACATGTTTAAAATTGATGTTATTTGGCCAATCATCAAATCCACTGAAAATATAAGTGGAAAAAAATATAGAGAAAATGATGATATAACGCGCTCAATAAGAATATTGGCAGATCATATGCGATCCTCTGCTTTAATTGCGGCAGATGGAGTAATAGCTTCTAATAAAGATCAAGGTTACTTCTTAAGAAGATTGCTGCGAAAAATGGTCCGCCAGGGAAAAAATTTAGGTATTGAGGACAAAATCTGCGTCCGTTTACTTCCCCCAATAACTAAAATATTTAAACCAATTTACCCTCAGGTTGCAAAAAAACAACAAGAGATAAGCAAAATGTTTGCAGATGAAGAAGAAAAATTTAGACGAACTTTAGCCAAGGCTCGAATTGTGGTTGAAAAACTAATTCAAAAACCACCCGATAATTTGGCCCAAATCGCTTTCGATCTTTTTCAATCCCTGGGTTATCCACCTGAAATATTTTTGGAAGACCTAAAAGAAAAAAATGTAAAAATTGATATAAATAAATTTAACCTCGCCTACAAACAAATATTCGCAAACCATCAAAAAGTCTCCCAAAAAGGAGCCGATAAAAAATTTAAAGGAGGCTTGGCCGATAGCAAAGATCAAACAATTAAATATCATTCAGCCACTCATCTTCTTCATCAAGCTTTGTTTGATATTCTTGGCGATGATATCAGGCAAGAAGGTTCGAATATCACAGTTGACAGACTGCGGTTTGATTTTTACTCAGCTAAAAAGCCCACTCAACCAGACATTGATCAAGTACTAAAAATCATTAATTCTAAAATTAAAGAAAAGCTATCTGTATATTTTAAAATCATGCCCAAGGAAAAAGCATTCAAAATCGGTGCCAGAGCTTTTTTCAGAGAAAAATATCCAGAGATGGTAAAGATCTACTTTATTGGTGGTTCGACAGATTTAAAAAAAGAAGCATATTCAAAGGAATTTTGCGGAGGCCCACATGTACAAAGTACTAAAGATATAGGAAATATCGAAATTTTCAGATTTGAAAAAATCGGTAGTAACTTATACCGTATATATGCAAAGTAAACCGTTCACCCTCAGGGTGCGCAGTCAATAAATACGCACCCTGAGGGTATGAAAATACAAAAAAGATGTGTTGACTTTATCTACTTAATAATTTATATTTTGCTTTATGCAAAAAAAAGGAAATACACTATTAGTCGTCTTACTCATTATCGTTTCATTCTTTGCGGGCTACCTCTTCTTTAAAGTTAAAAACCTCGAACAAGGAAAGACTCTTGGAACAGCTCAACAAAATCAACCCCAACAACAAGTGCCACAAAAACCAACTGAATTAAAAATTAAAAAGCCTGCTCAAGATGAACATTGGAGGGGACTTAAAAATGTCCGTTATGTCTGGGTAGAATATTCTGATTTAGAATGTCCCTTCTGTAAGCAGATACACCCTAACCTGCAAAAATTATTAAATGTCTATAGCGGTAAAATCGCTTGGGTCTACCGCCATCTTCCCCTACCTAATCACGCCAAAGCTCAAAAATCAGCCGAAGCTACAGAATGCGCTTCAGATCTTGGTGGAAACGACGCTTTTTGGCAAATGGCCGATCTCATCTTTGAAAAAATGCCTGATATGGAGCTTTCACAGTTGCCATCGTTCGCCTCTGAAATTGGACTCGATGAGGCTAGATTTAAAGCCTGCTTGGACGGAGGAAAGTTTGAAAAAAAAGTCAATGATCAGCTAGACGAAGGCAGCAAAGCTGGAGTTCAGGCAACACCAACCGGATTGATCTACGATCTAAAAACTGGCAAAACTAAACTGATTGAGGGCGCTCTTCCTTATGAATCTTTAAAACAAGAACTTGACAACTTTCTGGCCAAAAACAATTGACAACTAAACCGCGTAGACGTTCTGTAACGAAGCTTTCGTAATTATCTATTATTTAATATCTAATTTTTTCTTACGTTTTTTATCTTCGGAAATATTGCCAATCCATGTAACGATCGTTTCAAGATTTGGCAACAATCTATGTTTCAACTATTCCTTAGTTCATTTAAATAGATTTAAAATTATGGTTAAAACGACACTTATGATTATTGAAGTTACAATGGGAATATAGAAAGTATAATTGTCTTTTTGAATCAGGATGTCTCCAGGAAGAAGTGGAAGGTGGAATTTTTGAATTAGGTTGAATAATACTCCAAATATAAGAAGCAAAATTCCGGTAAAAATCAAAACATTTCCCATTTTATCATGTTACAAGGGACTTATTTAACCTCGGGGGTTAAAGATATTGTTACAACATTCTGATCTTAGCATTTTAAAAATTTGTGGCGTGTACCGGATTTGAACCGGTGATCTGAACGTTGAGAACGTTCTGTCCTTGGCCGCTAGACGAACACGCCAGCAATATAATAATTTTTTTTGATTGACTTTTAGGTTTTAATTTAGTACTATTTTAGCACCAATCCCCTAACAGTACAAGATTTGTATACCACTCTGCTTTGATTTTGTAAAAAAGTGGTATATACCTACCGTAGCTTTCAAATGAGATTTTGGATTATTTTAATAGTCTAAACTAATCTCCAAAATCAAAGCTCCGTTAGGTATAAACCCTTGCAATTTGAAAGCAGAGGGGTATACAGAAAGAGGGGGTTTTTGCTTTATGAAAAAAGTTCAGTTAACCCAACAGGGTTTAGACAACCTAAAGAAAGAATACGAAGAATTTAGTAAAGTAAGAAGGCCAAAAGCCATCGAAAGATTAAAAACTGCTCGGGCTATGGGAGACTTATCCGAAAACAGTGAATATTCGGCAGCGAAAGAAGATCTTGCTTTGGTTGAAGGCAGAATTCAAGAAATTGAAGAATTGCTGAAAAACGTAGAAGTTGTCCAAAACAATAGTCATAGTAATACAGTAACATTGGGATCTCGGGTTAAAGTGATACATAATGACACTGAAGACGAGTTGCAGATTGTAGGAGAATTTGAAGCAGATCCCATTAATAAAAAACTCTCCTCTATATCTCCAATCGGCAAAGCTCTAATCAATAGAAAAGTTGGTGAAGAAGTTGAGATAGAGGTTCCAGCTGGAAAATTAAAATATAAAATACTTGAAATTAAATGATTCCTTTTAATGGAATCATTTATCCTGAGAAATCATCAACATTGATTGATTTTCGAAGGATCTAATACTATAATACTAATTGAATATTAAAAGCGCTTAAATAGAGACCCCCGATTAAATCGGGGCAAGACTCTATATGCTTCGGGAAGAAAGTCCCACTTCGTCAGGTACAATACTGTACCTGACTTCGTTAGGGATAAATAGAACCCGACGGGAAAGCCCGTAATAGCCGCATATGAGCCCCGCCTTTGGCGGGGGAAGCAAGGTGGTACCGCCCTTATCAATTAAGAGCCCTTGTTAGATCACAAGTATTAGGTGATTTAACAAGGGCTTTTTGTAATTTCAGTTCCCGATTTAATCGGGATTACTGAAAGTAAACCCGTCCGAAGCGAACATTCGACTGCGAGGCTGTAAACGTCGTGATGAATTTGAGCGTAGGTGGGTTGTTATAAGTTTTTTTTAATTTATGAAAAAATCAACTTGTCCTGTCTGCGATGCTGTGGTGACTCTTCCTGAAGGTATTGAAGAGTCAGAGATTATAAGTTGCGGAGATTGTCATACTCGATTGGTTGTTGCATCTTTGAAAAGAGAAGGTATCACTCTCAAGGAAGCGCCCAAAGTCGAGGAAGATTGGGGGGAATAAAATGATTACCATTGGACTTTTGCATACAACTATACGAGGAGACGAAAAACTCATTTTAGAAGCGGCTAAAAAAAGAAATATTAAAATTAAACTGATTGATGCAAGAAACGAAATCTTAAATCGAAAAACTTATCGTCTAGATTTTGATATTGTCTTAAACCGCTGCGTCTCTACGATTAAAGGTGATCATGCTACTCATTTTTTTGAATCACTTGGGGTTGTAGTAATCAACAATTCAAAAGTATCTGCAATTTGTGAAGATAAATTTGTCACTTCCTTAACTTTGCAAAAAGCAAAAGTTCCTACACCGGAATTTGCAATGGTATTCAATGCTGACCAAGCGCACCAAGCTATACGTCAAATGGGAGGATTTCCAGTTGTTCTTAAACCTCCTCTTGGCTCTTGGGGTAGGTTGTTAGCTAAGATAAATGACCTAGATGCTTTAGAAGCAATTATTGAACACAAAGATACTCTAGGGTCACCCCAACAAAAATCTTTTTACATTCAAAAATATATTAAAAAACCAGGTAGAGATATCCGAGCGTTCGTGATTGACGGAAAAGTAATTTGCGCCATCTACCGCAATTCTCCCCACTGGATAACCAATACGGCAAGAGGTGGTGTTGCCAGCAACTGTCCAGTTGACAAAAAAATCTCTGAAATCTCAAGAAAAGCCAGTATTGCTGTCGGAGGAGGAATACTATCTTTGGATTTTTTTGAGACTGATTTTGGTTTACAAATAAATGAAATCAATCACACTACTGAATTTAAAAATTCAGAAAAGCCTACCGGAGTAAGTATTTCCGGAGGAATTGTAGACTACTGCCTCAAAGTGGCTAAAAATCTATGATAAAAGTATCTATATTTGGTGCTTCAGGATATGCCGGAGGCGAAATACTTCGAATACTCCTTAATCATCCAAAAGTAAAAGTAAAACAAGTAACATCAAGACAGTTTGTCAATCAACTGGTTTCATTAGTTCATCCCAATTTAAGAAAAAGAACAGATTTAGTTTTTACTCATCCTGACAAACTAGAAACCTGCGATTTGCTTTTTGTTGCACTTCCAAACGGAGAATCAATGAACTACATGCCTAAATTAAAAAATCTAGCAAATAAAATTATCGATTTAGGCGCTGATTTCCGATTAAGAAATAAAAAAGTGTTTGAGTACTGGTACAAAAAAGAACATAAGAGACCTGAATTATTAACCCAATTTGTCTATGGAATCGCTGAATTACACCGAGAGCAGTTAAAAAAAGCTTCCTGCGTTGCCTGCGCCGGGTGCGAAGCGAGCGTTTCTATTCTGTCATTATATCCCCTGATCAAACATCATCTGATTGAAGGAAAAATAATCATCGATGCCAAAATGAGCAGCTCCCAAGCGGGTGTCAAACCATCTCTTTCTTCACACCATCCAGAACGCGCTGGAGCAGTCCGATCATATATGCCGTCCGGCCACCGACACACAGCCGAAATCATTCAAGAGCTATCCACCTACAATAGCAATCTTGAAGTTGCGATTTCTGCAACCGCCATAGACATGGTTAGAGGTCTTCTTGTCACAATCCATACTCTACCAAAAAAAAATGTAATTGAAAAAGATGTCTGGAATGCATATCGAACCGAATATCAGAATGAGCCGTTCGTAAGAATCGTCAAGGAACAACAAGGAATCTACCGCTATCCAGAACCCAAGATTTTGCAGGGCACTAATTATTGCGATATTGGTTTTGAGATGGACAAAATTACCAATCGTTTGGTAGTAATTGCCGCTATCGACAACCTCGTCAAGGGTACAGCCGGTCAAGCAGTCCAAGCTATGAATCTAATGTATGGTTTTCCCGAAACCATGTCTTTAGACTTTCCAGGTTTACACCCTATTTAATCATATGAGCTTCAAAGGCTTTATCGACACAACTTTTCGCGATGGACAGCAGTCACCCTTGATGTTTGACTCGTATAAATACCGCCTGACCCTTGAAAATAAAAAAAATCTTATCTATGGATTGATCAGGTTAGGAGTGAGGAATTTCGAATTTTTTGCTCCCAACGTAAGCAAATCCGAAGCTCAAGATTTTATTGAGATAAAAGATTATGTTGCTTCCTTAAAGATTCCCGGGATTAGATTTTTGGCTCATTGCCGCTGTCACCCCAATGATATAAAAGAAGCAATAAAAGCAGGGTTCGACGGTTTGAATCTCTATATAGGTATGACAGAATTTGCGCAACGGTTCAGTCATGGAATGAATATGAAAGAGATTATCATTAACGTCAAAAAAATAATTCAAGCAACCAGAAAATTTTATCCCCGTCTCTACCTTCGTTTCAGCGCCGAAGATAGCTTCCGTACACCTCTTAATAATATTTTTAGGATGTATAACGAAATACATGAATTCGTAGATACTTTAGGTATACCCGACACCGTCGGAATCGCCACCCCGGAAACTGTCGCCGAAAGAATTAAAGCATTTAAAATAAGATATCCGAAAGTTGATATTGAATGCCATTTCCATAATGACCGTGGTCTTTCGCTAATCAATGCCCTCAAAGCAATCGAAACCGGTGCTTCATATATAGATACTTCTATCTGGGGTATGGCCGAACGATCGGGAATTACTTCGATTACTGCCTTACTTCTCAACTTATACTATGAAAACAAATCCCTCTGTAAAGACTATGATCTTAGGATTTGTTATCCCTTAAATGTGCTGATGGGATCAATTCTAAAACTACAGGTATCACCAGCCGAACCGGTATCGATAACCAATCGAACCCACACTGCCGGAGTCCATCAAAAAGCCGTACTTAATAATCCCTATGTTTACGAGGCTCATAACCTAAAGATTTTTGGAGTCGAGAAAAATCAACTTCTTCTCGGACCTTTAAGCGGAAAAAATCTGATCTATTACTATTTACGAGAGATAGAATACTATGACCTAACCCTCGATCAGGCTGCAAAAATTTCCCAAGAATTCAAGTCAAAATCCGGGGAAATGAATAAAAAAAATAAACCAGAAGTGATTTTGAAAAAAATCGTCGGCAGATATAATTTACCAAAACTTTCGATAAAAAAAGAATTTCTTAAAAATAGAGTCGAAAATTTGGATTAAATATATGGGACAGACAATCGCCGAAAAAATATTTTCCCAACACTCTGGCCGCAAAGTCTTTGCCGGAGACTTTGTCATCGCCAATCTTGATCTTGTCATGGCCCACGACACAACTTGCGCTTGGGCGATTGATCCTTTTTATCAAATCGCTAAAAAGGTCTGGGATAAAAAAAAGATATTTATTCCATTTGATCACGCTTTTCCGGCTCCAAATGTCGCAATGGCCAAACTGCAAAGCAAAATCCGAGTCTTCGCCAAAGAACAGGGAATTCCGGTTACAACCGATGGCGTCTGTCATCAGATTATGTCTGAACGTTTCATCAATCCGGGTAATCTGATTCTTGGAGCTGATTCTCATACACCAACAGGAGGAGGTCTAGGGGCTTTAACAATCGGGGTCGGATCAACTGATGCAGCAATTGCTATGGCAACCGGAACTTGTTGGTTTAAAGTCCCCCAAACCATTAGGATTAAGATAACAGGCAAACTTAAAAATGGTGTTTTTTCAAAGGACGTTATCCTGAAAATTGCCAAGGAATTTGGACCAGAAGGAGGAAACTATCGCATCTTAGAGTATGGCGGAGAAACAGTCCGCAACTTCAACGTCCCGGCTCGTCTGACATTGACCAATATGTCTGCGGAAATGGGCGCAAAAGCAGCTATCGTGGAGCCGGATGAACAAACGTCTCAATATCTTGCCGAAAACCAAAGACCATCTGAGTTTGACAAAAATACGCTTTGGAGTGATCAAGACGCTCATTACGAAAAAGTGATGAATTTTGACGTCTCAAATCTTGAGCCTCAAATAGCCGAACCGCCTGACATTGATCGGGTTAAAAAAGTAAAAGCTATCGAAAACAAAAAAATAAAAATTGACCAGGTATTTATTGGATCTTGTACTAACTGCCGAATAGAGGATTTGGATGTTGTTTTCCAAATCTGGCAAAAATCGGATCTAAATTCCAATGTTCGAACCATCATAACGCCGGCATCAAAATTAGTTTATCTTCAGGCTTTAGCTAAAGGCTATATCGAATTTTTCACTAAAAAAAATGCTGTTATTTTGAATCCAGGCTGTGGTCCTTGTCTAGGCCGGCATGGAGGGGTTTTATACGATAACGAAGTTTGTGTTTCAACCAGTAACCGTAATTTTACTGGAAGAATGGGTAGCCCTAAAGCCTTAATCTATTTGGCCAGCCCCGCAACGGCTGCAGCCTCGGCAATAACTGGATATATCACCGACCCAAGAAATTATTTATAAAAATATGAACTGGAAATTTGCCAACAATATCAACACCGACTTGATTACACCAGGCCGTTATAATATTACGACTGATGCCAAGGAA
>MGAI01000032.1 GCA_001789695.1 Candidatus Roizmanbacteria bacterium RIFCSPLOWO2_01_FULL_37_16
TAGCCGTCTTCACATTTGGTGTCCGCTATGGTCAGCGTGTTGAAAGAACCAATAAAATCATAAATTATCTTATCAGTCTTCCTCCAACCCAAACTCCCCAGCCGACCAAAAAACCGTTAGAATTTAAAACCTACTCTAATAAAGATTGCGGAATTTCCTTTCTCTATCCTCAAAGTCTTAGATTGGAATCAGCTTCCCAAGAAGCTACTTTTAAAGAAGACGATGAGACTAAAATCGAAATAAGCTGTTCCAAAAAAAATAAAATAGCCGAAATCCTAGAAGAAAAATCCGCAACTGGAGAAGTATCTTTTAAAGCCAAAAAGACTCCGGTAAAGTTAGTGAATAAGGGCCAAGCATACGCCTTCAAGTTGCAAAATCCCAAAAATGCCAAAACAATTTTCGTCTCGATCGCCAAATCCCTCTTCCCTCTCTTCGAAAAAAGCCTAGAATTTATTACTAAGTAAGTCCATACTACAAGTCTATTCTTGACCGCTTCAGTCGAAAAGTAAATTAACCTGATGATATAATTTGCATATGAAAAAGTTAAAAATTGCCTTCTTTGGTACTCCTTATTTCTCTGCTCGCTTTTTGGAGAAACTCCTCACGGATATTTCGATTAAACACTTAATCGAAATAAAATTAGTCGTCACTCAACCTGATAAACCAGTAGGAAGAAAGCAGATCTTGACAAAATCACCGGTGAAAACTGTGGCGGAAAAATTTGGAGTAAAAGTCTATGATGGACAACTTAGTAATTCGGAATCTTTAATAAATAAATTAAAAAAAATTGATTTAGCTTTAATTTATTATTACGGACAAATTATTTCAAAGAATTTATTAATCATTCCTAAATTCGGCTTTTGGAACATCCATTTTTCACTTCTGCCAAAATTACGGGGAACAACGCCAGCTACTTTTTCCTTAATTTTAGGTGATAAAAAAACTGCTGTTTCTTTGGTCCAAACTGACGAAAAACTAGATCATGGCGATCTAGTAACTCAACAGGAAGTAAATATTAACCCGACTGAAACTCGAGTTCAACTTGAGCAAAGACTACATAATATCTCTTATAAAAAATTTATTGAACAAGTTAATAATCTTTTGAACAATAAGATTAAACTGACTCCTCAAAACCACTCTCAAGCTACCTATACCAGATTTCCTACCAAAAATGATGGTTTTATTGCGCTATCAATTCTTAAAAAAGCTCTAAAAAACGAACCGCTAACCTTCGATAAATTACCGAAAATTATTTTTGAATATATAAATAAATATAATTTGATTAGAAATTGGAAACCTGTCCTGAGAGAAGTCGAAGGATTAGATATTAGAAATTCCGCGAAAATAATATTTAATTATTTTCAAGGTCTACATCCTTGGCCGGGCATTTGGACTTTAGTAAAAATAAAAGGGATCGAAAAACGTCTGAAATTAACTGATTTGGATTATTCCAGTGGTAAATTAATTATTAAAAAAGTACAATTAGAAGGTAAAAAAGAAGTTAACTTTGAGACTTTTAACTCCGCTTACTCTGTTTTTTAACTTTTACTATTCTAGGAGTTTTGCCTTTTAGATTATTAAGGATATATAAACCAATCAGTGTAAAAACGAATAGCTTCAAAAAAGGAAACTGCACCTTGATATTTAAAGTGCTTAAAATCAAGAAAAAGGGCGTAATGATTGTAGTTAAATGCAGATCTACCTGATAAGCTTTGATATAACTTAAAGGGTAAGAAATTATTTTTGCTCCTAAAAATAAGGCTAGGGAAGATATTAAAAGATACCCAAGCTGCGATGAAATAAAAAATAAAAATATTCCTATAAACAATAGAGGAAGTAAAAATATAGATATTAATCTTAACCAAGGCAAAAGTCTACTTACTACTCCTTTAACAATAGTCTGATTGAGAGTAAAGTTATTGATCTTATCAAGCGTGACAATCTCTATCCGGCCATCGTCTCTGTAATAAGACAGATAGCTTCTTGTAAGCAGCGCATAGGTTTGATACCGCCTCAAGTCTTCGACTCTCGCGTTAGTGTCGATCACTAAAATATTCTCAATCTCATCGGAGCTGATTCCTCTGATTTCTTTTTCCAGTTCTTCAAAACCCTCTTCAAATCTATCAAACGGGATGAAATATGGCTGCGGGACGTTGGTCGTCATAACTCCATTACTTATTTTTATTTCCAACTCTCCTGGATAAACCTCGGTCAACACTTTTGGAACGCGGGCAAGGAATTGATTAAGAGGAATAAATACTTTTGTACTTAAGTAAATAGTTGTTACTAGAGTCAGAAGAAAACAGAAAAATATAAAATATTTTAAACTAAAAGCAAAAGGGGTTTTAAGCACGTCTTTATAATATTTGGCTTCGCTAAAACTTCTTTTCCAAACGTAGAAAAAAACCTTAAAGTAGTTCATACAAATTAGTATATTTTATTACTCCCTAGCTGTCAACCGCTTAGCGCTACAGACCTGCCAGGTTGATAGCGGATTGGCAGAACAATCTTTAAAAGTACAAAACTGCTCTTGACAAAATGTATATTTAAATGTATATTTAAATGTATATGCAATACATCACCACAACCGATTTAAGAACTAAGACTCCAGAGCTTATTAATACCCTCAAGCAAAAGGGGGAAGTGTCCCTTATCCACAGATCAAAAATAGTTGGGGTAATTAAACCTGTTGAAGCTTCACCTAAACCCTTTGATCCTGTAGCTTTTGACCGCCTTATTAAAGGTTTACATCTGCCTAAAACTACGCCTAAACAAAGAGAGAGAATCTACAGAAAGCATTTAATGAAAAAATATGGCAAAGGTCTTTCTTGATACAAATATCTTAATTAATTTCCTCGAAAAGCAAGATCAAAAACTTAAATTTAGTCTCAAGGGTCATAAATTATTTCTCTCTCCATTATCAATACATATATCTATATACGTTACACGACAAAAAATACCTTATTCAAGGTTATCAAATATCAAGGACAGTTTTTCTTTTATTTCTATCTCCAAAGATATTGTTGATAAAGCATTGTTGGGCCCAACAAATGACTTTGAAGACAATGTTCAGCTTCATAGCGCCGCAGCAGCTGAATGTGATTTTTTTTTAACCAGCGATAAAGAACTTTTAAAAACAAAATTCTTCGGTAAAGTCCAAATTGTAGACAGATTATAAGCGATCAAACAAAACGGCTTTTCCTATATTTTTGCTTATACCTAAAGCTTTGCTGGAAAATTCAATCCACTCTTCAACTTTGGTAGTCCATGATCTTAGCAAAAAAACAGCGTGAGTCGCGCCAATCAAAAAAGGAAGCATCTCCCTTTCACTTGCAGTTAAAGGATTGATTGCTTCATATGATTCAAGTGCTAATCTATAACGTTCGAGAGTATTTTCTGCCGACTCTATATCAGTACAAGAGATTGCCAACAAGGTACTAACATCGAAAACTCGATACCCTTCATTAGCACACTCCCAATCGATTATCCAGATTTTATCGCCGTATCTTGTTTTTAACGCGTGTGAAGGTTGGGGGTCTCCGTGGATTAGACATTTCGGAAGATCAGAAGTATCAAGATTCTTCATCCCTTCGACATAAGGCAAAACTTCTTGAGCGATTTCTGGAGCTTCAGTTATAAGTTGTTCTTCAACCTTATTGTATTCTCTGACCAGGCTGTCTTTGGCCCAAGAATCCCTACCAAAAACAATCTTTTCAGTAATTTCAACTTGATGAATTCGGGCAAAAATCTCGGCCATTCTTTGTATATCCTCAACAGTCGGCCTCTGTAATGGACTAGCGCCTTCTATGTGATCTGTAACCCGAGCACACCAACCTTTACCGGAATGCGGCAATATAAGTGAATAAACTGTTTTGCCTTCAAGAGTAGAATAAACTCTTGGGACAGATATACCCGCAGTCGTCATTTCTCTCATAATATTTGATATGCTTTCTACCCTGGGAAGTGGTGATCCAAATTGTTCATACCGACCACCATGGTAACCATGACCCATATAACCTGAGTACCAAACATTGTAGTGAAGCTTTCTTCTAGCCATACCAACAATCCCATCTGCTACAAAATTGGCTTTTTCTGTACCCTCTGTTGCAAGAATAAGTGGCGACCCGTTATCAATTATTGGTCCACCAATTCCATACTTTGCATTTATACGCGCAAGAAGATCAGGCGCGCTTTCTACTCTCATTCCCGCTCTTTCGCCGACTATTTGAGCTACTTTATCGGCCTGAGCTGGATCAAGAGAAAAATCAGCTCGGGCAATTTGAGCAATTGGAATGGTTAATAGGGGGTTTTCTGACATAGTCTGCTCTAATTCATGACCTGTAGTATTTTATTATAAAAACACAGCTATTCCAACTTGTTGTCCATTTGGTGAACAAAATGTGATTTTCATTTGCGTTCATTTAAAGTCTCTGTTATAATTGTTGTCCAAAATATGGACAATGAAACACTATCTAATTTCTTAAAAGAGCTCGGACTTACTGTAGAAGAAGCAAAAATCTATGAGATATTAGTAAAAAGAGGCGCGCAGACAACACTTGAGCTTTCACGTTCAAGCGAAGTAAACAGAACTAAAGTCTACCGTATTCTGGAAAAACTAAAGAAACAGGGTCTAATCGAGGAAATTATCGAAGAAAATAAACACCTAACAAAAGCAGTCGGATTGAATCAACTTGATTTGCTGATTAAAAAGCAAGAATCCAAAGCAGCCTTTTTAAGAAAGATTTTCCCCAATATAACCTCGTATATTTACTCATCACTAGAGTCTGTACAGCCCGGAACACGGGTAGTTTTTCATAGAGGTTCCGAGGGAATCAAACAAATGGTTTGGAATGTACTATCTTCCCGCAAAGAATGTGTTGGCTACACCTTTAGACGAATTGAAGAAGTTGTTGGTGACAAATTTAGTCTTGAGTGGAGGGATGAATTTGTGAAACGGAGGTTAATATTTCGGGATATTTACTCGGATGAATATCTTAAAAGTCTTAAAGCCGGAAAAGAAACAACAAAACCAGAATGGAAAAAATATTTTATTGGTAGATACCTAGCAAATAAAGTACTTTATGTTAACCACCAGATTGATATCTATAACAATGTTTTTGCAATCTACAACTGGCATGAGGGAGAGGTTTTCGGAGTGGAGATTTATAACGAAAAAGTTGCCGTGATGCAAAAACAATTGTTTGAAATTGTTTGGAAAATGGCTAAATCTCCTCCTAAAAATTTGAAATCTTAAAAAGGCTACCGACAAAATAGCCAACCAAAGCCGAGACCATACCAATCACCGTCATCTCTATCCCTTGCCTAAGAAGTTCCCTTCCCAAAGTTTTTTTGGCTTTGTAATAACCAACAATAAATAAAGCTAGAGCGCTGACTAATAATGAAAGAACGATAGCCTTTTTAATTGCCAGAAAGAAAAAAGGGAAAAGCGGAATAAAAGAGCCGATGATAGCAGAAAGTCCAACGATAAAAGCAGCCGGGAAGGCCTGTTTTCTATCAACCGGTTCAAGTTTTAACTCCTGCTCCATCATCACCTGCAGCCAGATTTTTTTATCCGAGGTAATTTTCTCAACTATTTCATCCAAAACTTTGCCTTTAAAGCCGTAATTTTCGTATAGGGCTTTAATCTCTTCCTTCTCCCCCGCCGGTATATGATCGATCTCCCACTTTTCTCTTTCGTACTCTGATTGATAATAATCGGCTTCTGCCAGTTTTGAAGTATACGCAACAGCTGCCATCGAGATGCTTTCGGCAAAAGTTGCGGCTAGTCCAGCAACTATTACAATCTGACTCGAAGAAGTCGCCGCGGCAACTCCCAAAATCACTCCCAAAACATTAACTAAACCGTCTTGTCCACCCAAAATAATTTTAGGAAGATTAAAATCCTTAATATGAGCTTCATTGTGGTGAATATCCTTGTGAATTGACTCGATAGAATGAGCTTTTTTTATCTGATCAGGATTCTTTTGTAAAAAAGCTTGGCGAGCACGGTCAACTCGGGACATAAACATAGTATAACAGTTAGAAGTTTGAGGTTGGATGTTAGAAGTTTTTTACTTCAGCAAATACTTTTTGAAAGACAAAAGTTTATAAAATAACAAATCAATTTGCTTATATAAATCATTGCAATTATTTTTGTTCAGATATTCAAGTTTCAAGGATATCTTTAAAATAGCTTTCGTTTCGAATAAAGATCCAAGAGATATATCTATAAAATGTGCAAAATCTTTTCTTGATTTTCTACTACTACCCTCAACTATATTTAGAACTATAGATAAACAAGATCGTCTAAGTTGAGATGTTAATACAAATAGTTCTTCTTTAGGAAAGCTTTTTGTAGTTAGATAAATTTTAAGAACAATCTCTTCAGCTAAGGAATATATTTCAAGATTTTCAAAATTATACTTTTGGTAGGTCATTATTTCACATCAAACATCCAACCTCTAACCTCCAACCTATTTGTAGTATTCCCTTATCTGAAAAAGTAGATAGAGCGAAAGAAGGGTACCGATGACTAGACCCCCAAGATTAAAAGTAGCAACATTTTGGACTGCTCCAACCAAGGCTGCATAAAATACCAGATTCCAAGCGCTTCTTGCTCTTTTGAAAAGTCCAGGAATCGCCAATGCCTCAAGAACGAGCTGAACTCCCGATAGTAATAAAGCAAGAATATAATTTGTTCCCGCTGTCACCCCACCCAAAAAACTCAATGGAGCAAGAAATGCTCCCAAGCCAAAAACTGCCAAAACTAGAGGTAAAGTTAAGATCAATATCACCAGCGTTATCCAAGGTGCAAAGTTGACTATCGCCTCTTTAATATTTCCCGGTAGAGCGGGAGCCTTTTTTACTAAATACTCATGGAGAAGATCTTCAAGCTGTTGGAGATAACTTTTGAAATCTTTGCCTTTGCTTGCATTCATTAACAACAAGCCTAATACATAATTTATTGTTTGTCAAGTGACATGTTTTATTAAGTTGAGAAATTCTTACAATTCACTTATCAAATAATCTAGAGTTCTATGGAGTCAACCGGGCAGCATACATAAGAAGAAACATCGCGGCAACGATGACAAATACCACCCCGATCTGCATGACTGGAGATAGCCCCTGGCTTGACCTTCTGGTTGAAACAGTTCTGGCTGTTTTTTTTCTTCTTGTTGCCATAAAAAAAGAATAAATAACTTTGGCTACTTTGTCAAGGACAAAAATAAACAAATCATTTTGAGGCTCCAAAACAATATTTACCTGGTAGAATATAACCTAAATAACTTATCTATAATCTAATTATGAATGTCGACCTAATAGAAGCTTGGCTTAATTATTATCAGTCGAAAGGCTTCAGAAAAATTCAGAGCGCTCCTCTAATCCATCCTCTTTTTCCTACCAGTTTCAATATGAGCGCGGGGATTGTCCAACTTGATGCCAAAATTAGATCGCCAAAAAAAATCACTTCCCATAAAGAATGCCTCGTACAAAAATGCTTCCGCCATTTTGATATCTCTAAGGTTGGTGACAATACTCATCTTTCTTTTTTTGAGATGGCAACCTCATTTGAAATTGGCAACGCTAATGAAGAAATTGCTATCAACGACCTGTGGAGATTCCTAACAGATAATTTAACTATCGATGAGAAGAAATTATGGATCACCACTTTCAGCCAGGACCGTATCGCTAATAAACCGATTTCTCTTTCTAAAAAACTACTTTCCTTAATCTCACACATCGCAAAAAAGCGCGTAATTTATGGCAGTAAAGAAACCAATTTTTGGCAACAGGGTGGCGGCACAGAGATAAAAGACAACATTCGACTCTGCGGACCCCAGATCGAATTATATTATGATTTGGGGAGTAAGCTAGGTTGTCAAAAAAAAGACTGCAATCCATTAGATAATTGTGGTAGATTTTTAGAAATCGCAAATACAATCTCGATTAAATACTTCATTGATTACAACCAGGAACCAAAACTCAAAAACCTCGTGAATCCTTCGACAGAAACAGTCATCGGGATCGAAAGAGTGGCCCAAATTTTGGAGAATAAAACTGATATATTTGAGACATTATTTTTCCAACCTCTTACCTCACAATTCTCAAAATCTTTGAATAAGGATATAAAAATCATCTGTGATCATTTAAAAGGACTTATCTTCATCTTTGCAGAAGCAAAAATAGAGCCAGGAAGAAACTACCGCAAAAGAATAGTCAGGACTTTAATTAGAGAATTATTAACCTCGTTTTATATCTTGCGATTAAAGCCCAAAGATTATTTAGCAAAATTAATCAGCGAAGCCGAAAAAATCTATAAAGAGCGGTATCCGGAAGTAATCAAAGCGAGAAGAACGTTAATCTCAACCATCTTCGAACATGAAGTAGTCTTCCAAAAAACTCTGGAAAAAGGTGCCAACCAAATAAAAAAGTATCTAAAAGAAAATAATATTAAAAAAATTGGAGATAAGGAAAAGCAGTTTTTTCGAAACAATTACGGTATACCAACTAGATATCTTCCTTTAATTTTCACCTAATAATCAGTTCAACTATATTAAGTTGGAGGACCCCTGTATTTTAAATCTGAGCCTGATAAAATATAGTCATAATAATCAAACTCGTATTTCTCAAAAAATCTTTGGTATGTATGTCTTAAAGTCTGTAAGACTCTAGGGTTAGGTAACATCGACGGAAGTTTTTTCTCTAACCATTTTACAACCTCAATCAAAATCTCTGGTTTATTATCTATAGCCCAAGCTAAAAATGAGAGCTCCGTAAAATCTGGCTGTTTATAATTAGCAGAATAAACAGCTATTCTCTTTTCTATCTCATCTTTTATCAACTTTTTCAAGTCTGGTAAGCGACTACTACCTCCTATATTTTTAATCAATGCAATTAGTGAGCGTTCTTCTCTAAACCATCCGTGCATAGTTAAAATTTCTTGTAATAATATAGCCATCTCTATTGGCTGGAGATTTATTGTTTTGAACCATTTATGTCGTCTATGTATGTCCTCAGCCAAATCGGCTAATTCTTCTTCAAACCTCTTATACATAGGTGCTCCCACTGTTAATTTAATATCTCCAATTAGGTTTATTAATTGATTAACTAAAGAGACACCAGTTCCCACCCTTCTTTTGTCAAAAGCGTAAATCTTGCTGTCATTTGCATCTGCTCTCACCTTTCCCTCTGTAAATGCTCCTGCTAAAAATAACCCTACAACCGTATTAAAAGGATAATAGCAGTCAGTTCTGTCAATCATCTTAACTCTAAGCTTGCCTGACTCGTCTCTTTTAAGTCCAAGATCAACCAACAAACCGTCAACCACTCCTTTGGTAAAGATTATAAGGGAGTCGGGCTTTTTGGAAAGCAATGACAAATTGTTATAAATCTGCTTTAGTTGTCTACCTCGGCTTAGATATAAAATTGCTCCACGCTGATCAAGAACCAGTGTGACTTCTCCTTTATTTTTAATCGCATTGTTTAAACCTTCATCTGGTAACTCACTCTGTAGATGATTTTGCCATATGTTATCGTCTATCGGATAGCCGTCTTTTGCATCTTGGACTAATCCAGCTATTCGCAGTTGTAGTTCTTCTGGAGAATAAGGAACTGCATCTGCAGAAAATTCGTTTGATAAAGCTAGAGCTCTCTCTAACAAACCTTCTTGGTTAACTTTGTCTACCGTAATTAAAGGCCCTCGCCAACCCCACCTTAGATATTTTAACAAGATATCAACTGGCGGTCCAGAAAAAGGCGCAAAAAAAATATCTTCCTTATCTGTGCCTTCCAATAGTCCAGTTTCAAAACTAGCGTACTCTTCCGATCTGTTATCGCCCGTGACGATAAAATTAAGTTCTTCAGCAAACTCTAATAGATTATGTCCGCTCTCGTATAAATTATTCAGCATCTGCCAGAGATTGCTTTTCCCGTCATATCCGTAGGACGGAAGTATATATCTAAATAAATAATAAAGCTGCGGAGGATAAAGATACTGGTTTTTCTTTGCCATTGCAATCATGTCGTTAAACAACCGTAAAGCTTTTTCTCTATCGTCTATCCTCATCAGATATCTGATAAACTGGTCGGGTAATTCGCCTCCTACATAAGCCCAAGCGGATTTAGCCGATACAGCAGCCAACCCCAACTCCTCAAGGCTGCGCTCGATTTTTTCTCTTATCATGTCAGTCTCTAGTGCTGGCATCTTTCCCTCAAATTGAGCATTATCCCATTCCAAGAAGAGTTTCTTAACAATGATCCTTATAGCTTCAGAATGCTCGAGAAAGTTATTCTTAATTTTATAAAGAAAGTGTGTGTATTTTGCCTGGTGTTCTGGGTCATCAGTTTGCTCAAATTGCCTAACCCATTCTCTTCTTAAGGCCTCAAATAAAGGCAGCTTGGGAATAATTGTATGGTTAGGATCGCATAAAGAACTTCCCTGTTGTTGTAGATTATAAGCTAAAACAAAATGGGGCTCTCCATAAAGAGGATCTAATCTCTCTCGAACTTCCCCAAAGTTTATAAATATCATCCCACTAGCCATAAATGCTTTATTCCAATCTTCCAAAGTATAAGTGCCAAAACCACCCATTAGCTGCAACTCATTCAAAGCTTCCCTCTTTAAATCCTCAGGCATTCCTCCTAGCCAAAAATCTTTTTCAGCTAAAATGTCCTTGGGCGTTAAATTGTGATAATATAACTCTACTTCTTCTGCTAATCCTTCAATTTCTAAGCTTACTTTATCCAAGTCTCTACCAGATTCGCTATCTTCCCAACTGACAGCATTTAGATCTTGGAACAGCTTTCCAAAAAAAGCTTGAGGTCTTACAGCTTCTTGAGTATTTTTTAGTTCTTCTTTAACCATACAAAAAAGCCTACATAATGTAGGCTAATTACACCAATTATAGGATACAAATAGACTAATTTCAAATTGGTAGGAAGATCGAAAAAAATTAATTTAAGGCTCTAAATCAAGATTTTTGTGATATAATTGTTTATTATACTGACGATAGAGGGTGGAAAATAGAAAAATTCTATCATCTATTGTCAACCATCTATCGTCAATAAATCCTATGTCACGCTTTAATCTATTTTTATTATTCATCTTAGCTGGCCTGCTTATCTTCGCACGTTCAGACTTGGCCATGGAAGGTACAACTACAGATCGAGCTCAAAACGCTCCCGCAGTTACCACCACCCCAACAGAGACTCCAACGCCAACGCCAACTGTTGCCCCGCCAGCCTCTCTTTCCGTTCCTAAGATTGACGTCTCAGCTCCGATTGAACCGGTAGGCACAGACGAAAATGGAAAGATGCAGCTTCCTCAAGATATAAGTGTAGTTGGATGGTATGAACCCGGGGTTAAACCAGGAGAATTGGGCAACGCAGTAATAGCCGGACATCTAGACTCGGCAACAGGCGAAGGAGCAATATTCTACAATCTCAATACTATGGAGAAGGGAGATGATATCGTTATCTACGATCAGGCAGGTAAAAAATATAGATTTACTGTAACCGAGAAAGTCGTCTATCCCTATAACCAGGTCCCACTAGATAAAATCTTTGGAAAAAGTTCTAAAAAAATGCTCAATCTGATCACCTGCACTGGTATCTGGAATCCGGCAATAAAAAACTATTCACATAGGATGATAATTTTTTCCGAACTCCAATCAGTCTCATCATTTAGTCTTTCTCCCAAACCGTAAATTCAAACACCTCCTTTACCTTTCTAAAGTTATCTACAATGAATTTGCTAATTACAGGATTACCCCAGTTTTGTGGACGTTCATGGGTTACGATGATGTTAACCTTTTTCTCCTTTAAATTTTTAATTACTTCTCTTTCCCTATCCTTACCTAAACTAAAGTCAGGAGAAAAATTAATATATCTAGTTGGGTTTTTCCTGTCGGTTAAAAAATAAAACATTGGCGCGTTATAAAAGACAAAAATATAGTCTGATTTTTTAGTACTTTGTAAAACACCGGACACTACTTCTGGAATGACTTGCTTAAACTTTTGATCAACAAAAATACCAGCTCTTGGCTGACTAATAAAATATTTCTGTTTAACAAGAGGAGAGTCCCAACGATAATAATTTTTCCAAATGGCTGTATAGAAACCAATAAAAACTAACGTTATACTTAACCCGTAAGTAACAATTAATCTCAACCAATTTCTATTTATCTCTATTAATCTCGGATATTTTGGAAATATATTGTTTTTTAAATTTGGGGTAAACATCGCCATAGGAATACCTGTAGTCGCCATTAAAACCGTGAGATGTACATAATCAGTCGTTGGTCTTATTCC
>MGAI01000033.1:0-4418 GCA_001789695.1 Candidatus Roizmanbacteria bacterium RIFCSPLOWO2_01_FULL_37_16
TGATTAAATATCGCACTCATCTCTTTTCTAAACCGGCCTTTGTCAGGGCTTAAATTTTTCATTACCAGAGAGTGGATGTCTTTAACGATTTTTATATTTATTTGTTGGTTAGGTTTTACGGTTCTATTTATATTTTCAGAAGCTTCTAAAATATTGAAGATTTCAATTCTTTTCTGTTTGTCTTTGCTAGTTTCTACATCTTCGAGTGTTAACGGGTTTCCTTCGATGCGCGCAGAAAAAACAGAACTTTTTAGCAGACTGATTCTTTGGATATTATTTTTTATTTCTTCGGAAATTTTTTTATCTCTAAAAAATAGTCGGTAAGAGTCAATTTTTACGATAAGCTCTAAAATTTCCGGAACGATTTGGTAAGTTGGAGGAATCTTCATGTAATAATCTTACCATATCTTGCCCAATATTGCCAGATTTTGCCGAATAATTTAATAAGTGTAAGTTGGTAGAGGCTGCGTTATGCGTAACGTTTAGCGTCTGGCGTAATGCATTTAACATTTATACTCTAAACACAACCGATATTCGTAACGCAAAACGCCCCCGCAACCGCTATCTCAACGTGTGAGCTAACTGAGTTGCGTTTTGCGTTACGCTAAGAGTTTGGCGAAAAGCGTTTATTTTTTTAGATTACTCCAGGCTTTAGCTAAGTTATAAAGTTGACGACTGATTTTATCGTAAGTGTCGATTAATCTTATACATAAGTCCGGATTGATATTATAGATATCTTTCACTTGTTCTAAACTGACTAATGTTTCATTTGATTCACCTCTTGCATCATCTAAATATTTTTGAAAACCAAATTTTTGATGTCTTTTTGCATAACCCTCAGCAATTAATCTGGGAACAGCTTTACACGATCTTGACAGTTGATCTTTAAGATTATATTTCTCGCTTCCTGGAAGTTTAGGAATAATTTCAATCATAATTTCGATGCAGGATTTATATGCTAGTTGATAAACGTCTAAATCTTTAAAACTTCGAATTTGCTTTTTAATATACATACGTTTAACGTAACCCAATGACGAAACGCATAACGCTGCCGCAACCGCTCTTATTCCGCTGTGCCAACCAAATAGATGGCTTGCCAGGAGCGGTAAGATGAGAAAAATTTTTTTTCGAATGAAACCATATCGCCATTTGAGACTTTATAGTCAAAGACTGCTTTTGCACCCCAGGCTGGATAGTCTACCTGTTTGACGACGCCCTTTTTTAAAGTTGGATCGTCTTGACGAATCTCAGGCAGAGGCGGAACGACGTCGTAGACTGTGACTGGAGAAATCTCCACTTTTCTCTGATCCTTTTTGCCATAAAACCTGAAATAGAGTAGATTATTTATTTGATCAACTTCGGTTTGAATTAAAATAGATGCTGGCGTATCGTTTTTTATTTTTAAATCCGGTGACGGTGCAAAAACGGTGGCATCGAATCCTGGTTTGGAATCGTTCTCATAATAACCTACGCGGTAGGCATGTGCAGTCCGCTCAACTATTGGTAGACCTGCGCTCAGAGCCGCACGAAATAAGGTCGTTGACACTTGACAAACACCACCTCCGTCACCCAAAACCGTTTTACCAGCCTTTATGATATAAGCTGGTTTATAGCCAGTCAGCGAAGAAATGTCACCAACAGCTTGGTTGAAGGAAAAAATTTTATCTTTTGGAATCAAGACGCCATTAAACTTTGACGAAGCTAAAATAATGTTATGAACGCGCTCAGGAATTGAACCCGTGAAGTCAGATTTTCCCTCGGCAATTAACTCTTCTATACCGAACTCGTTTGCCTTAGCCAGTGTGACTTCTGGCGAAATGAGCTTAATTTGTAGTGGTATTTGTATATTATCAATTTTTTTTTCTAAATTGCGAATTAATAGATCGAGCTCCTCGGTGAACCTTTCTTCATCAATCTCTTGGCCTTTTTCTTCTTGACGAAAGCTCACGACTCGGCCATTTTCGAAACTAAATAGAGCATTTTTAGCAGGTTTGTCATATTTTTCCTTGGCAGAAGCAATATATTCCTGAACTGGCAATTTATCATAATAGATATTTACGACAAATTTAAAGTTTTGCCAAGAAAGAATTGTTGCGAGTTTTTGATAAAGTCTTGAGGTAAAAAAAGGAGATCTACCAATAAGATAAACTCTGTCTGCAATTCCTGTTGCATCGTAACCGATTTTCAGCTGTTCACCAGAAAAGGTTGCGGTCGGTTCATCCTGATAGAGGACATCAATACGAACTTTTTCAAATTGACGATTTAGATTATTGAAGTATGCTAAAACTTCGGTTTTTGATCTCCGGCCAAAATCAACCTCATTTATGTATACATTTGGATAAATTTTATTATTATAATTACGTTCTTCACCAATGATGATAATTACTGAAAGACCAATCAAAACGAGGGAGGTTATTAAAATGAAAATTATCCACCTCATAACCGGTTAAACTTTAAAAAGTATAAATTGTAGATGAAAAATTGAGTTTTGAATTTGAACTTTTAACTTGTATGATAATGTTATGGATGATAATAAAATAAATCCAGATGAAAATCAATCCCTCGACCCTGCTCAGGATAAACCCGCAGAATATACGGGTACACCCTCTAGTTCAAGCGAGCAGCCTCAAGCAGTCAATCAATCAGGGCCAATTTATGAGTCAATTCCAGAAGAAGAGTTAAAACCGGAAGAGATTCCTTCAGAGGTGTCTACGCCCCAAGAAGAAATAATTCCGGGCGGTCCAGGAGCTGAAATTCCATCAGATGTAGCCCCGGTTGTCTATGAAGAAAACAAAAACAGATATCTCATAATTGCTGGCGGAGCGATATTTTTTTTATTACTGTTTATATTTTTTTTGCGAATATTATTTGGCCCAAAAGGAGTACCACCAGAAGTTAAATTAACCTATTGGGGTTTATGGGAGGCTGCAGAAGTTTTTAAACCAGTGATTGAGGAATATCAGCGTAAAAATACGAATGTAAAAATAGTCTATCAGAAAATGTCACCTCAAGATTATAGAGATAAGCTACTGGTTCGGAGCAAAAACGGCCAAGGGCCAGATATTTTTCGTTTTCACAATACTTGGCTTCCTCAAATAAGAGATATAGCTTCTCCTCTACCAGAGAAAATTATGAGTAATAGCGAGTTTGAAAAAACTTTTTATAAAATTCATCAAAATGACCTCAAGGTTGGAAATTTATATTACGGCATTCCTCTTTATATCGATGGACTTGTTTTGATCTATAATGAGAGCCTGTTTAAAAAAGCAGGTATTGCCACAGCTCCTACGACCTGGGACGATCTGACTGATGCTGTGGTTAAATTGACAGTAAAAGATACTAACGGTGAGCTTGTTACTGCCGGAATCGCTTTGGGATTAGCTTCAAACATAGAACACTTTTCAGACATCTTAGGGTTGATGCTGGTTCAAAACGGTGCAAGTTTAAATACCCTAAATCAAGCAGAAGCAGCTGGAGCGTTAGAAAGTTACCGTCGTTTTGCCGAACCTCCTAACAATTTTTGGGATGAGTATATGCCAAACTCAATAACTGCATTTGCTCAAGAAAAAGTAGCCATGATCTTTGCTCCATCTTGGGAAATCATAACCATCAAGAATTTAAATCCCGATGTAGAATTAAAAGCAATTCCAGTTCCTTCTGTTCCCGGTGGATCACCTGTCTCGCTTGCCAGCTACTGGGTTGAAGGAGTCTCTCGTTATAGCAAAAATCAGCTTGAGGCATGGAAATTTTTACGCTATTTAGTAGAAAAAGAGACATTAACAAAACTCTATGAAACTGAAAGTAAACTTAGTCTCTTCGGCGAGCCTTATTCTCGCGTTGACTTAGGTAGTCTTTTGGCACAAAATGAATACATAGGAGCAGTCATAAAACAAGCAGATTTCTATGTTTCAGCCCCACTCATAGTTAGAACTTTTGATAATGGCTTAAATGATGAGATTATCCAATATCTAGAAAATGCGGTTAACTCAACTGCCCAAGGTGTATCTTACGTTGACGCACTAAAAACAGCAAAAAAAGGCGTTGACCAAGTATTTTCAAAATATAAGGTTGAATAAGATTTTTTAAAAATAAGTTGACTCTTTCTAATGCAGTATGAAACTACCATTTTTTAAAAAAAATACTAATGAAGGCAAGAATTTTTTTGGCATTCTTTTGAAGGAAAATGAGGGAATAGGACTGGTGATAAAAATAAAGAATTCTAATTTTATTCTGGTTGATCAAGAGAAATTTACTTTTACTAACGCGTGGGAAAATATAGCAGAAGATTTGGACGGTGTAATACTTAGATTAGAACAGCGTACAAAACTCAAGCTTAATGAAACTATTTTTTTTGTCTATTCGCATTTTGTTGATGAAAAAACAAAAGAGATTAAGAAACCATATTTGCAAAAAATTAA
>MGAI01000033.1:4461-4886 GCA_001789695.1 Candidatus Roizmanbacteria bacterium RIFCSPLOWO2_01_FULL_37_16
GAGTGTTATGAGGCTATTACTCATTATCTTGAAAAAAAAGAAGAGATCCCGCTCACTGCAATTTTAATGGAATTGGACCACTCCAATCTTTCTACTTTTGTCTTTAAACGGGGTAGATTAACCTATTCAAAAGTTTTAGCACATACAGATAATGTAATTGATGATTTGTTAACATGTTTTATAGAAATAAAGGGAAAATTCGTCTTGCCATCTCGAATAATTCTTTACGACTCAAAAGATCTAGACAAGGAATCAACCGATATTGTAACTTATCGTTGGAGCGAAGAACTGTTTGTTCAGCTTCCCAGAGTCGAGATCATTAAAGAACACGAACTAATTCAAGGACTTCTTGGTGTTTTTGGAGAGCAGGTGAGTCAGAAGATCTCGGGTACTAAATTTATAGAAGAAAAACCGCCAACCGAAGT
>MGAI01000033.1:4908-9389 GCA_001789695.1 Candidatus Roizmanbacteria bacterium RIFCSPLOWO2_01_FULL_37_16
GATGTAACCAAACAAGCGCAAACGCCAAGTTTTAAAAAAGACACTTCACTCAAGTTAGCTAAACCATCTCTAGCGAGTATTTCTAGTTGGATAAGCCCGATAATTAATTTATTGAAATCTATCCCAATGGTCTTCAACAAAAAATGGACGATTATATTGGGACTAATCCTGGTTATGACTGCATTATTGTTGACCGAATATTTTCTTCATAAAGCACGACTAACTATTTTTCTTTCCTCTAAAACTATAAAAAAGGATATCAATTTGACATCTGATGAATTAAAGATAGAGTCTTTCTCCAAATCGGTAGATCTTACAGATTCAAAGTCAACCAGCGGTAAAAAAGAAGTAGGCGAGAAAGCACGCGGCAGTGTTACCATACATAATTTTGATGACAATGAGAAATTATTTACTAAAGGAACTACACTCGAAACAGCTGGTTTAAAGTTTAATTTAGATCAGGATGTTAAGGTAGCTTCTGCCAGCGTGGTAACCATAAGCGGAGGAATAGTAAAGCAGCCAGGAAAGACCAAAACTAATCTGACAGCTTTGGAGATTGGGCCTCAAAACAATGTTGGAAGTGGAAAACAGTTTAAAATTGACGATTTACTAACCAGCCTTTATTTTGGTATCAATGAAAATGCTTTTTCTGGTGGTACAAAAAAAGAGGTAAAAACTGTTTCAGCTAAAGATATGGAAGAGTTGAGAAAAAGTATACAAGAGCAAGGTAAAAGACAAAAGTTAGATCAACAAGATACAAAAAAAAATCTGGATAAAAAAGTTT
The DNA here is from genome assembly GCA_001789695.1 of Candidatus Roizmanbacteria bacterium RIFCSPLOWO2_01_FULL_37_16. Taxonomy (GTDB): domain Bacteria; phylum Patescibacteriota; class Microgenomatia; order UBA1406; family GWC2-37-13; genus 2-01-FULL-40-13. Next base: position 5,693 of record MGAI01000033.1, read on the forward strand.
TAACCGATTTGATCGAGTTTGTCTTGACTGAAGAAAAGTTTGGACAGGAATTAGGCGAAGAGTCAGATAAACTAACTCTAAAGTCAAAGGTTAAAGCAACTATCTATTTATATGAAGAGAAAGAATTAAAAGATCTTATTACTAAAAAACTTACAAAAGAATTAGAAAAGGGATATGTATTAGAGCGTCAAAAATTATTATTCACAATTAATAACGCAATAAAGAAAAATGATAGAATTACTCTGGTTATAGATATGGAAAGCAAAGCGGTTAAAGATGTCCCAATCGGAGATATAGTTAGAATAATAAGAGGAAAGAGTAGAAAAAATCTTGAGTCCTCGCTCAAAGCTAATTTTGCTGCTGAAGGATTCGAACTAGAGATAAATCCAAAATTACCCTTACTCCAAAATTGGCTGCCCTTTCTCGAAAAAAATATCGATGTAAAGATTTCCAGCATGTGATATGGCTTTATATATTTACAAAAAAGAATACCACTCGAAAAAGAGAAAAATTATACACTATTCTTCTTATGTATCTCTTACCTTGGGATGCTTGCTTTTATTTTGGTCTTTTTATCCTGTGATCTCTTTTGAGCTTTATTCAAGAATTTTTATCCAGCATCGATTTAATAGTCCAGTACCAAGATCACCAGTTGCTTCTTCACTTCAGAGGGCAAACTCGGTTTTAGGAAGTTATAATGTTTTTTCCAATAATTTAAGAGACTTCACTCAGGTTAGCCTTTGGTTTCCGACTAAACCACAATCAGGCGCATCTGAAAAATTAAAAATTAAAGAATACATTCTTTCAATCCCTAAACTTAATATAAAAGATGCTATAGTGACAGTTGGGGGTGAAGACTTAAAAAAAAGTCTGGTTCATTATCTTCCTCAATCTCTCCCTGGAGAATTTGGCAACGTTGTAATTTTTGGTCATTCTACTCTTCCTCAACTTTATAATCCAAAAAATTACACGACAATTTTTACCTACCTACCTTCAATGGAAAAAGGAGATAAAATACTTGTTAAGATAAATGAAGAAGAGTATGAGTATGAAACTTTTGATATTTTTGTAGTCAATCCAGAAGAAGTGTCAGTTCTTGAACAGATTAATGACGCATCATACTTGACTTTGATTACCTGTGTTCCGCCGGGTACTTATTGGAAACGATTGGTATTGCGCGCAAAACTGACTAAATTGCCTTCTAAACCATAAGCCTAGCACAAAAACCCTCAGGGTTCTTAGAATCCCAAGGGTCGGAATTCCATTATTGCCTAGCCCTATAATATATGATAAAATGAGGGCCATGAAAAAAGGCAAAAAAAACTTATTCGGGCTTTTGCTACCTTCACTATTAAATATTTTCTTCAAAATTTTATTTTTAATAGTCAATTTCCTTGTAGGAGTTGGGGAAGTAACAAAAAAAATTATCATTACCGTAATAACCAGTGTATTTCATATTTCAATCAGTATAATTCGTGGAATTTTGACGCTAATAGGAACTTTAATCAAAAGAATAAAAAAAATTTCTCTAGCAAAAATAAAAATACCGAAAGTTAAACTCCGCTTTAGAATATTTAGATTTATCTCGCTTAAATTACGTTACTTATTTTTAGGTTCTTTTATAACTTTAACAATTTTATTTTTTCACCAGTCTTATATTTTTGTCAAAAGTCTACCTTCTCCGCAAAACATTGGTCGAGTAAACTACCCTCTCTCTACGCATATCTTTGATCGCAATGGCCGGTTGCTTTATGAGGTTTATCGCGATCAGAATAGAACTCCAATCAAAATCGAAGAACTCCCGAATTATGTTAAACATGCAGCTATATCGATTGAGGATAAAGATTTTTATAAGCATAACGGAATTTCTTTAGTTAATGGAATACTTAGGGCGATTAAAGATTCAGCCATAATGGGTAATTTACAAGGGGGGTCAACTATTACTCAACAGTTGATTAAATCATCTCTTCTGTCATCGGAGCGAACACTCAAAAGAAAAATCAAAGAGATTATTTTGGCGCTTTGGACGGAGAAGCTTTTTACTAAAGATCAAATATTAGAGATGTATCTTAACCAAGTACCTTACGGAGGATCATCATACGGAATAGAAGAGGCAGCCAAAACCTATTTTGGCAAACATGCGAAAGATCTAACACTTTCCGAAGCTGCACTTTTGGCAGGACTACCGATTGCGCCAACTTATTATTCTCCCTATGTAAATCCAAAATTAGCCATCTCACGAAGAAACGAGGTCCTGGATCTAATGAAAGATAACAGTTATATAAACGAAAATCAGCTAAAAAAAGCCAAGCAAGAAAAGGTGGCTATAGTTCCCGTAGAAACAAGAATATCAGCCCCTCATTTTGTTTTTTATGCTAAGTCAGAGTTAGAGAGTATGTTTGGTATAAAACAAGTAGAGGAGGGCGGATTTAAGGTTTCGACCTCGCTTGATCTAACAATTCAAAATGAAGCCGAAAAAATCTTGCGAGAAGAAATTGGCAAGGTAGCACATCTTAATGTAAGTAATGGTGCGATCTTGGTTACTCGACCTTCATCTGGTGAAATATTAGCTATGGTGGGATCGGTCGACTATAATGCTCAGCCAAATGGTGCCTTTAACGTAACATCCGCCTTTAGACAGCCAGGAAGCTCGATAAAACCATTGATGTATTCGTTAGCTCTGGATAAAGGTTATACTACAGCTTCGATCATTAATGATTCACCCGTAACCTTTAATTTAGGTGGAGGCTATACTTATAAGCCGGTAAATTACGATGGACGCTTTCACGGAAGAGTTACCCTAAGGTTGGCGCTTGCCAATTCCTATAATGTTCCTGCTGTCAAGGTTTTAAGTACTTTGGGTGTAGATAATTTCATCCAACAAGGTAAAAAAATGGGTATTAGAACCTGGAATGATCCTTCTCGCTACGGTTTATCTCTAACTTTGGGTGGTGGTGAAGTGATGTTGGTTGATATGGCTACCTCATATGGAGTTTTAGCCAATCAAGGATATAGAGTAGATAGTACTCCACTTGTGAAGGTAGAGGATGTGTCCGGAAATATTGTCTATGTTTCGAGAATTGCTAAACGTAAGGTATTAAATGAAGGAATAGCCTTTATTATTTCTGACATCTTGTCTGATAATTTTTCCAGGCAGTTGGCATTTGGATCGCGTTCTCTTCTTGAGATCCCAGGCTATAAAGTTGCAGTTAAAACCGGGACAACGGATGAAAAGAAAGACAACTTAACCATCGGCTATAATCCTGAATTTCTGGTTGCTGTATGGGTTGGCAATAATGACAATTCGCCAATGAATCGGTATTTAACTTCCGGAGTGACAGGAGCTGCGCCAATTTGGAATCGGATGATGTCATATCTTTTGAATAATTATGGAAGCGGAAGTACTTGGTATACAAAGCCGGAAAATGTGGTTGAAAAAACTTGTTACTTTGGTAGAGTTGAATATTTTCTGAAAGGAACAGAAACTAGCGTTTCTTGTAAAGAAGGTTTACTCAAAACGTCTCCTACAAAAAAAGAAGGTGATTAACGAGGAGAAATTTTTTCAAATCCAACCAGCGGTTGAAGGACTTTTGGTACCGCGACTGATCCGTCTTTTTGTTGATAATTTTCCAGGATAGCGATCAAAATTCTAGGCGAGGCCAAAGCTGTATTATTTAGTGAAAAGCAATATTCGGTT
>MGAI01000034.1:0-33590 GCA_001789695.1 Candidatus Roizmanbacteria bacterium RIFCSPLOWO2_01_FULL_37_16
ATTACCAGCTCTTATAGCTGCTTCTATAGCAGTTTTATAGGCAAGTTCTTTAATATACGCATCATTTTCAGCCCGTTGTGATGTTTCAAACATGACTCACATTATAGATTATTGTTTAGCTTTTTTTTAAGGATTATCAGTGACGCGCAATACTGAAGACATTCTTGTTCGTTCCATACCTGGTTCTGCGTCCGAAAGTACTTATCTAAACTTATTAAATCCACCTTGGGATTTTATGTAGATAGTCTTTATAGTCTTTACCGAAACGTTTTTTTAAAATAGGCTCTTCGTAAAACGCGACTATCAAATTTATCCCGATTATTGATAAAACAAAATAGACTAACAAAGTCAAATGACCAAAAAAGAAAAAATAGCCAAGAAAAATCAAAAAATAAGATAGATAAATTGGATTTCTAGAGTATTTATAAACACCGTTAACTACTAACTTTTTCGGTGGTTCAATCGGGACTGGTGTACCCTTGCCCAAGATGAAAAAAAGTTTGGTGGAGTAAATAATTAATAATACTCCAGCAAGAAATAAAATCAGCCCAAATGCTTTAAAAACTGGATATGAAATAACAGGTAAAACAAAAAAATCATTAATTTTGATAGATGCAAAAGGCAGCAAAACAAAAAATACCAAACCTACAAAAGCTGCCAATAAAACTGAAGTTGGTTTCATAACAAAAATCTTAGAAATTTATCTATTAATGAAATGAGTCTAAAATCAAATAATTTTGCTACATTTTCTGGCTGGTAGGGTTCGTTATAATAATCGCTATTCGAGATACGGTAAAAGCCTAGAAAAGGAATGGCAAAAACATTACATACCTGTGCGATTGAATATGATTCCATATCTGCTCCCCACGGTTGAAGTTTATTATTTCCGGGAATTTGCATCTCGGCAACATTTTCCATAAACTTTAGATCAAAAAACCAGATATTTCCGCCACCAATGTAACAAGGTTTTAGTTTAACTTTTTGTTGTGTGAAATATTGCTTGAATTTATTTGCTAGTCTTTGATCTGGCTTTAAAAAATAAGGCCGGTTTCCAAGATTATCCTTACTTATCTGGTAGGGTTTCTCACCAAATACCGATTGCCATAAAGAAGCATCAGATGTAGGAGAATTATCTATATTTGAGCGCGTGATCCACGATCCGCTGTGAAAAAAACCCAGAGGCAATAAAATATCTCCGGTATGTAATCCTTTTGAATTCCCTCCAACACAGCCGATTTTGAAAACAAAATCTGGCCGAAATTTTTGGATTGTCAGCGCTGCTGATATACATGCATTTGTATCGCCAACAAAGGATTGAACTACCGCTAATTCTAAGAGATTATTTTTTTTACTTAACCAAAAAGGGTAGATTCCTTTTATTTTGTCTTTTTTAATACATTGAAAGTATTGAAGTAGTTGACGGATCTCCCGATCCATCGCACCAATAAAAAGTATTTTACTTTTTGCCACGAGATATTGTAGCAAAATAATTTAAGATTTTTTAAAAGCCCAATAATTAAAGTTAATCTGTTAAAATATCTTTTACTGATTGCTCCCGTAGTTCAACGGATAGAATAAGGGCTTGCGGAGCCTTTGATGGCAGTTCAATTCTGCCCGGGAGTACAAATGGGGACGTGGTGAAATGGTATCATAAGGGTCTCCAAAACCTTTGTTCTCCGTTCAACTCGGAGCGTCCCTGCAAGAAGCGTCCACAAAACGGTGGGTTTTAATTCGATCGGTCAGCTGATGAGTAAGATTAGAAATTTTTATACCCATCCTAAGTTATTTTTCATCATAATAACGAAGGAGTACAAAACCTCCTAATTTTAACAATTTTCGTGCCTGTCCACCCTGCGGGTGGACTTTTTCTGCGGATGAATTCTAATAAAGATTAAGAAATATTTATACAGTGGAATTGAATTCAAGTGGAATAGGATATTTTAATCCTAATTTCCCTAAAATAGGAAAATTGTCTCTGAAGATTATTTTATTAGGATTTCTTGTCAATTTAGCCATCAGTGGTGTTACCATCCCCGCTGACCAATCAACCGTTGATTTAACTATTTCAGGATTACTTAAAAAACTTGGAGGCTGTTCTTCCTTTCGCAAACCATAACTAAATAATTCTAAAGAATATGTATCAGCCGTTTCTTCTGCTTCGTACCTTGCAGTAATCAAGCGACTATTACTTTTACCGGAAAAACAAAGCATCTTTCTACCCTCTCCGCTATTAAACGATAATGCTTTTGTTGCTTTAGTGTAAGTATTCACAGCTCCGCGCCATAGAGGATAGCGCATATTTAACATCAATAATTCAGGACTGTCGACTGAAATATAAACCTGAAGTTCATCCATTTTTAGATCAAAAACTTGAAAAAGTCTTAACAAAAGTTCTTCATCAAACTCATTAAATCTTTTCTCTATTATTAAAAAATTAATTATCTCGTCTTGACGATATAAACATCTGTATATGAGAGCAAACATTTCAGGGTTATTTAGTCTACCATTTAAAAAATTTTCAACTCGTGAAAGAAATCCATGAGTTAGGTTATGGGGTATTACGGTTTCGTTAGGCATTTTTAGATTATACTAAAGATCCGTATGAAAATGAAACAGGTTTACGCCTATTGCCTGGACACCTGACAGGTGTACTTTTAAGCGACCATTACTTTTACCGCTAGTTAACCTATCTTTCCAACTTTTTAAGCATCAGCTTAAATAAAAATAACATCAGCTTCCCCAACAGTTTATTTTTGTTTTGGTTTAAATTCTGTCGGTTGTCAACAATAAATTCATTAGGAAGTTCAGATAGTAGATCGCCTCGGAGTTCTTTTTTTGCTAAAATCTCGATCACTTCCCCAACATAAGAGTAAGGCGCTCCTATATGAAGATTTCCTAGGCGCTTCATTTCAATCCGTCTACCCTTTGGCCATAAATTTTTAATGGTTCCCTCCTTGCACATTCCATCATTACCGTTTGGATCAAGCTCAAATTCTGCCTCAATCTCAGCTTCAATTCCAAGTTTTTTAGCTACAGGGTCAAAATCCGCTCTCGCAACTGCGGCAAAAGGACAAGCCACGTAACCCTCACCCGCCTGACCGTTTAGGATAATCGTCAAGGGTAAATCGTCGCTTACTTCCTCAATTAATCTGCTCAAATCGTCAAGAAAATGAGAACCCACAAACATATCTTCAAGGCCGGGAACAGTTTCTAAGGGAAAAAGTTGTCTGATTAGATCTAAATATGTTTGCGCTACAATAGTTAAACCGTCAAAAATAGGGTCGATAAAAATTAATAATTTTGGCAGGCGGTAATTGGGAGGCGACTTCAAATCATAAGGATCGTAGCCTGCGTTTCTTGTTCTTTTTATCCTCATCCCAACAGCCCACATCACAGCTGAAGTTCCGGCGCTGTTACCGATGACTACCTCCAACTCACCCAGCCTGGCTAGTTTAGTTAATTCCTCATCAACTAGCTTGCCATAATGGCCTATCTTAAAATCAGGCTGCAGATACTCATCAAACATATCTAAGCCACTAACACTAAAACCAGCTTTTTCAATTTCTTCTAAAAAAGAGTCAATGCTTCGTTTAAAAATATTGCGGTTAGTCGGAAATCCCGTCTGTTCTCTTGGTTGACTTCTTAAAACTTGAGTCAAGCGAAAAAATTGGCTTGTAACTGGCTCCAGAAGCGTAGCTCCTTCAAAAAAAGCTACGTGGGAAAATCGACTCCCTCCCTCCATCACTCGTGTTAAAGAGGGGTTAGTATGGGCAGAGTGCTCAAATTGTTTTAAACTTTCGTTCATCTTAAAGAGGACAAACTACCATGATCCTCCACCACCACCGCCGCCGCCCCCTCCTGAAGATCCACCACTAAAACCACTGCTGAAGCCTGAGGAACTGGTTGTAGGAGTTGCAGCAGACTGAAAACTGGAAAATGAGGAATTTAGACTATTTGTTAATGCTATGCTATTGAATCGGCCAGTCGAATAGCCTTCATACCAGTCTGGTGGTCTCATCTCGATATCTTTAAACCGGTCTGCCCAAATTTTCTCAACTCCAAAAGCGATCGCATAGGGTAGAAGTTTCTCAAAAAACATCTGGTTTTTAGCCTGAAATTCAAGCTGGCGCTCTTGGCTGACTAAAAATTTTCTAAGCGATTTGGCAATACTGCTTGCTTCAACACCCAACAAAGTTTTTTTTGGCATATTGCGGCCGAATAAAAACGCTGAGAACGCCAAAGCGAAATTGATTGTAGTCAGCGCCAAACTACCGATAACAGTATAAAAAGTCCTGATCTTATTTGGATTTTCAGGGAAAAATCCTTCTTGGACGAGTTTCTCGTAAATGCTTTTTTTCGATTCCTCAACCACCGTATTCAAGCTTGGCTTTTTATTCTTAAGTGAGATTGTCTCACCGCCTTGGAAAATCTCGTCTAAAAACTTTTTCTCAAATGTTAACAATCTAGAGTCGGAGGAATCTTTCTTTTTTACCAAGTAAAAGTTATTCTTTTCCCTCTCCTCTATCTTCATGAATCCTTTTTGAGCCAGAGACACTATCATCGCGGATAAGTCATCAATATCTACTCGCTCGTCAACCAATGCTCCTGTCTCCTGGGGGGTAAGAGGTCTTCCCGTTTTTGTCTTGGGCGGGTCAAACCAAGCGCTTACTTCTCCAGGAACTTGTCCTGAGCGAGCGGAGCGAGTCGAAGGATCGCGACCTTCTCTTAGCCATTTAACAGGAATATAGATTGGATAGACAATATACCAAAAAATAGCAACAAGAATGATCATCCCTAGTATTGCTTTGCCAACAAAACTCTGCCAAAAAGACACATATGGCTTTGGTTCCAAAAGCAAAGCAATGTTTTTTGGAAATCCAAATACCAGCGTCAACCCCTGATTTGGTTCAAGTATCCCAATGGTTTTGAATGTCGCCGAAATATCAGTCTTGTTGATCTGGCAATCTTGATCTTTACTTCCTAGATAACCTGTATAACAGCTGGCAGAAATTTCTCTTTGGGCTACTCCAACAGGTAATCTAACTTCCGAGGTTAAAGATAGTATCGGAATTGTCCATTCGTTGCCATTGGAATTCCAATACAGCTCATCATGATCGGAAAAATAGGTAAGCGCACCGGAAACTTTATATTTAATAAGATAAATATTGACGCCTGTAATTGTTCTATTTGGGTCACCGATTTTTAGATTAATATTTTCGTTAGAGACGGATTTCTTATACTGGTATTTTTTCCCATTCTCATCGGTTACGGAAAAATTTTCAAATTCAAGCTCAAATTTTTTTCCTGCTTTATTGGTTTTAATATATGGGGTATTTCTATAAATCCCGTGCCTTTGCAGATTGCCAAAATCATAAACAATTTTCTCCTCAACCTCTATTGTTCCGTCTTTATTGATGTTAATCTTCGAGTCAAAATTTTGGATCTGCTCCTTAGCATCAACTGCCGACCCAAGCTGAAGAAAAATAGCCAAAAAAACTAGGATTGTTAAAAACCTTTTTATCACTCCCCTAATATACCGATTTTATTTTCCAATATCAACAAATATATCCTTAAATATATGCTTGCCAAAGTATGACACGATCGTTACAAGATTTGTCAACCTTTATCTAGAGGCTTCGGTGATCAACCGCTTAGGGCTCAGTTCGATGTGGCGTAGGGATAAACCATTCCTCCTATCGGTAGACTTTTTTACAAAATCAAACCAGAGTAGTATATAATTGATAAATGAATTCAGCAATTGGCTTAATACTTGGCAGCGGTTGGGGCGGGATAATTGACCAAGTAAAAAATAAAAAAGAAAAAGACTTCAAATCAGTTTTTGGCCATAAAACAAGTGTAAAAGGTCATGCGGGTAAAGTCATAACTGGTTCGCTTCTTACTAATAAAGTAATTGTTCTTTCGGGTAGATTTCACACCTATGAAGGTTATAGCTCTTATGAAGCAACAAAAACTATACGTTATTTACATGAACAGGGTGTAAAAAAAATAATAATAACTTCGGCTGTCGGAGCATTAAATCCAAAATTTCAGGTAGGTGATTTGGTAATTTTGAGCGATATTATTTCTATTTTTTGCCAAAGCCCTCTAACCGGATCACAATTTCAAAACCTTTCCCAACCGTTTAGCGGGAATTTAATTGAGTTGGCTCTAAAGGCTGCAGGTCAAAGCGGTCTCACTTCCCAAAAAGGTGTTTATGTCTATATGAGGGGCCCTCACTTCGAATCCTACAGCGACAAAATGGCACTGCGCTTTTTAGGCGCTGATGTCGTCGGTATGAGCACGGTACCAGAAGTAATAATGGCAAATCACTTGAAGATGGAAGTTTTGGGATTGTCGCTGGTGACGAATTTGGCTTTGGTTAAACATCAACATCAGGAAGTTCTCCAAGCTGTCAAAAATCAGGAAAAAAAATTAAAAAATTTCTTTTTGAATCTAATCAATTTATTATGAAATTTTATAAACTTTCCTGGCAAGAGCTGCAAGCAGATTGCTACAAACTGGCTAAAAAATTAAAAAAGCAAAAATTCGATCGGATTTTATGCATTTCAAGAGGCGGATTAGTCTGGGCAAGAATGTTTTCCGATTTATTAAATCTGCCTGTCTCGCATCTGACTGTTGTCTCCTACCAGGATCTAAAACAGCAAAAAGAAACCAAAATAACCGAAGTTCCCGCAACTCTGGAAAATCAAAATATGCTAGTTGTTGACGAAATCGCCGATAGCGGCAAAACTTTGAAAATAGTTATCGATTATTTACATTCGATTAATATTTACAAATTTAAAACCTTAGCTCCTATTATTCGAAAATTCACCAAACCAAAACCCGATATTTATCTGAAGATCATCAATGAATGGGTTATCTTTCCTTACGAAATCCGGGAAACAGCCCAAGCTTTTATAAAATTATTTACAACTAAAGCTAAAGCCAAAAAAAAATTATTAGAAGTTGGCTTCGAAAATTGGGAAATAGATGAAATATTCCAAAGCTCCTGACATCCAGCAAAAAATAGATCAATTAATCGATCAATTAAATCTTGATTATATTCAAGGAAAAAATATCCACTGCATCCGCAGTTTTGATGCAAAAACGAGGGCCTATGCTAGAATCTGGGGCATGGCAAAGCTTTTTAAAGAAGTTGCCGGACTAGAACCCCACTATATCATCGAAGTAAACGCTAAGCGCTTTGACAAATTGAATCCGCGTGAACAGTTAAAAACCTTGATTCACGAATTAATGCACATCCCAAAGACCTTTTCAGGAGCGCTTCTCCCCCATCGAGGTAGATACCATCGTATCAATGACCAAGAGATTGAAAAAATAATCAAAAGTTTAGAAATTTAGAACTCTGCAGTAACCCGAAAACCAATCTGGCAGGTTGACTTAGGATCGGCATTTGCTACTGCATTTAAAAAACAAGAGCGAAATAAAACTTGCCGTAGTAAAATATAAGCTTAAAACTATGAAGAAATTTCTTCTCGCTTTAGCTGGTATAACTACGGCTGCTGTGCTATTTTACTTTTTAAAGTTAAACCAATTTTATCAGCGCATCTATACTCCAATCGCCAATAAACAGAAAAACAACAAAGTAAAACTAGATAAAACTCAATTCTCTATTCTCCTTTTGGGCTATGCCGGAAGCAATTATGCTGGTACCTATCTGACTGATACGATGATAGTTATGCACTTTGATTCAAAAAAAAAGCAGGCTCTCATGATCTCTCTTCCCCGCGACCTCTGGCTAAAACTCCCAACCAAATCAGGCGCTGATTTTCATGCTAAAGCCAATACCATCTACGAAACAGAGCTTTTCCCCAACACCTTTCCCGATTTAGACACGAAAATTGCTGGTTCCATAAGCGACGCCGAACTAACTAAGTACATTTTAAGTCAAATCACAGGACTTGAAATTGATAATTATATTACTATTGATTTTGCCAGCTTTACCAAAGCGGTTGATATCATAGGAGGAGTTGATATAAACGTCCTTAAGACTTTTACTGATGAAAAGTATCCAAGCGAAGGCAAAGAAAATGACCTCTGCGGTAAAGAGGAAGATTTTAAAAAAATAGAACCATATTTAAATGGAATTGATGCAACCGGTTCTGCCGAAAAAGAAAAATTATTGCAAGAGCAACCGGCCTTAGAGGAATTCTTACGCAATGCAACCGAATCACCACATCTGGCGTTCCCTTGCCGTTATGAAAGAATACACTTTGCCTCCGGACAGCAACATATGGATGGAGCTACAGCCCTAAAATTTTCCCGCTCACGTCAATCTCTCCAGGATGGTGGAGATTTCGCCAGGGCCAGAAGACAACAACAACTTCTTGAGGCGGTGAAAGAAAAAGTTTTTTCGGTTGGTTTTATTGCAAAATTACCAGCTCTTTTAGATGAAATGGAAAAATATGTCAAGACAGATATTGCGCCAGATCAAATACAAAGATTTCTCAAAGAAGCATCCTCGGCTAAAGAATACTCGTTGACTTCATTAGTATTGAGCGATCAGAACGTTCTCAAAGCCACAAGGTCGGAAAACGGCCAGTTCATATTAATTCCAGATAAAGGAATGGATGACTGGATACCTGTACAACGGTTTATCAAAAACACAATTGACGGAAGTACTCCAACGCCGACTCCTACTCCTGGCAAAAAATCCATACCCGCAAACTAATTCTTACTTTACTAGTATACCCATCTTACTCCAGTTTGCAGCTCGCAAGAGCGAAAAAGTGGATTAGATGGGTATATACTGAATAACTCAGTTGCAAACCTGAGTTATCGAAGTATACCAATACTACCACGGCCGTTGCCAAATTGGTAAAAGAGAGTTTTTACAGTTTTGTTTTTGGTGCTATAATCTGGCAACTGTGGTTTTTCTGGTTAAATCTTCGTTTTAAATAACACAATTCATTATCCCTTTTTCTTCCTTGATGAATTGATGTATTGGATTGCCTGTTTTGGAGTTTCTGCAAAATAAATTAATTCCTTTAATTCTTTGGTTAAAAAACCGTCTTTTTCCATACGCTGAAGTTGGGCTTTTAGACCTGCGTAAAAATTATCGGTATTCAAAACTACCACCGGATGATTATGAAAATTATGTTTTTTAAGCTCCAACAACTCTGATACTTCATCTAGAGATCCAATACCACCAACCAATAATATAATTGCGTTGGATCGGTTAAAAAATAGCGATTTCCTGTCTGAAATATCTTTTGTTATTATCATTTCGTCAGCGTTCATTCTTCTACCTTGTTTTAAAAACTCTACAGTTATACCGATTACTTTCCCACCCTTATGTTGTACCTCATCGGCAATTACTTTCATCAGTCCCTTGTTCGTTCCACCCCAAACCAAGTCATAACCATTCTCAACTATCAATTTAGCTAATTTGACTGTGGCGTTAACGTATTTTTTGTCAACCTCGTTAGCCGAGCAAAAAACTCCGATTGTCTTCATTTTGCTATTTTATCATTTTGTATAAATTCTAAAAATATTGTTTTGTAAAATATATATTAGCATTTTTAACCAAAAAGTCGTGTCATTCCTTCTGGCTTGAGTAATAGAATAGGCATGTGTTGCTTAGGATTTAAACCGTAGGGGCCGCTTCTTAGAAAATTAAACCAATCCTCAGCAGATTCTCCCTCAAATCCAAGTTCTTCTACTAAACTCTTTTCATTTACTCTCCTCCACTTATGATCGTCAACAATAGGATAAAGAGAGGCTTTTTCCTTTAAGACTTTAAAAAGCTCTTCCTCTCTTCTGGCTTCACCTGTTGCTATAGACATGCAGTCTGTGCCAAAACCGCTCACCATACACATTCCCCTCGGATGCAGTAATAGCTCAATCGTATCAATAAACCTTTCTAACTCAACTCTTGTTATATGCGGATGAACATCAGAAGTGTAGATAAGATGAAACTCTCCTGCCTTAACTGGCCGAAAGTCTTCCATTGACCCCAGATGGAATCGTACTTTTCCAGTCTTAACCATTGAGACCAAAGATTCCGCCAGCTCATCTAGTAAGAGAAAATAGTAGCGAAAATTGTCTGTATTAAAAGTAAACCAATCATCACATTCCTCAGGTTTCATATCTGCTGCATCTGCGCAAACAAATTTATGCGCAAGAAGAGAAAAGAGATCAGCTGGTAAAAATGTAAAATAGTCCTCGAGATCAGGAAAAAGCTCAAACATTCTGCCTGAAAATATTTCTCGGATTTCTGGCGGTCTAGTCGCTATGATCCTATCTCGTACAGCTTCACCTGTTTCTTGTGCAATCACTGCTTGAGTAAGTAGGTATGCAACAAAGATATTTTGACTTGGGTTATAATCGACAAGACCGAGCGACTTAATCGCGCCACTTCTCTCAAGAAGGGCAGCGTAGTCTAGTATCTGCCCAGAGCCTGTGATTGATAAAATGCGCGCAGATTTTATTTCAAGTCTTTTAAGTCCCTCAACTGTTGGCAAATTTAGAATCGGAAGACTTTGAGATTCGGTAGTACTAAAAAAAGGCCTCTCGGGTTTATATCGTGTTGTATAATGATCGCCGCTTACTGTTAAATTTAGACCTTCGGAGTTAAGCATAAGCTTAAATCCAGTTATTATACAGATTGAAGCGAGAAAAGTTTAACCTTGGAAAGTGAAATTGGTAGTAAAAAAATTGATTGGGTTGACAAGTTATCCAAAAGATGTGAAGATAAAATATTATGGAAACTCTTTTTATCCTGATAATTTTATTTATTGCCTTCGCTGTACTTCTTATCATTCTTCTTGACGTTCATGTCATTTTGAAAAATGAAAGAAAACTTCAGGAAGAACTACGGGAAGAGCGCGATATTGCCAAAGCAATCGTTTCTTCCATGGGTGAAGGACTCTTAGTTTTAGATACAGACTACAAAATTAAGCTCATAAATCCGGCGGCTGAAAAATTTCTAGAAACAAATTCCAAAGAAGCCGTAGGTCAAAAATGGGCAGAGTTTGGCAAAGCCTATATAGGCGATAAACCAATTCCTTTTGATAAACGTTCTGCTGTAATTTCACTAAAAAAGGGCATTGTCAAGATCACCACGATAACAGACGACCACTATTATGTCACCCGTTCAGGTAGAAAATTCCCGGTTGTAGCCATAACTGCACCGCTTATTCATAACAATCAGGTCATAGGCATTGTCAAAGTCTTTCGAGACGCCTCAAAAGAAAAAGACATCGACCGTATGAAAACAGAGTTCATCTCGCTTGCTTCCCATCAGCTAAGAACTCCCCTATCCGCGATCAAGTGGTTCGTCGAGCTAATAACTGACCCAAAATCTGGCCCGATGACCGAAGAACAAAAAGAATATACCAAAAACATCAGCATCTCGACCGAACGGATGATCGATCTAGTCAACTCTCTTTTGAATATCTCAAGAATTGAATCCGGCAGAATAATGATTGAGCCGAAGCCGACTGATCTTTTAAACCTTGTTAAAGAGGTCGAAGCTGAACTAGCTAAAAAAATCGACCTAAAAAAAATTAAATTGATTGTCAGCACACATCAAAAACTCCCCAAAATTAACATCGATCCGAAGCTCATAAGTCATGTCTATACGAATCTTATCGATAATGCTTTAAAATACACACCTGAATCTGGAGAGATCGTCGTTATCATTTCCAAAAAAGATCAGGAGATTATCTCCCAAGTAACAGATAGCGGTTATGGTATTCCCCAACCTGAACAGACAAAACTCTTCCAGAAATTTTTTAGAGCCAGCAATGTCGTAAGACATGTGACTGAGGGAACTGGACTCGGATTATACCTCGTCAAGGCCATTGTTGAATCGTCAGGCGGAAAAATTTGGTTTAAAAGCGAAGAAAATAAAGGCACGACATTTTGGTTTAGTTTGCCCCTTGCCGGCATGAGAGCTAGAAAAGGTGAAGTATCGCTTGACTAACGTTTGATTAGAAAGTATAAATAATATAAGCAAAATTACAATAACCAATCCACAAGAAACAAACAATATTTAAATTTCAATTAAACAAATTTCAAACAATTTAATAATTTGTAATTTGGAAATTTGTTTGGAACACTTGTTTCTTGGAATTTGGAATTTTTTAAATTATGGATAATCAGGATCTCAAAATAATGGTAGTCGAGGATGAACCGCTTCTTTTGGAAGCTATTGGTAAAAAATTGGAAAGGGAAGGAATCACTACCATACTTTGTTCTGACGGCAAACAAGCAATTGACCAACTTATCCAAAGCAACGACTTGCCTGATGCTGTCTGGCTTGACTATTACCTTAAAGATATGGATGGGCTTTCTTTTATGAGTGAGATTAAACAGAATTCCAAATTACAGAGTATACCTGTCATCGTTGTCTCAAACTCTGCTAGCACGCAAAAAGTAAATACTATGTTGGCGCTTGGAGCAAAAAAATATTTGTTAAAAGCCCAATATAAGTTAGATGATGTTATTAGCATTATTCGACAGTTGATAGCGCAGGTAAATACAAACAATAGCGGATAAACGGAAGAGAAATTCAATCGAACAAATTATGGAAGAAAAGTCGCAAAAAAAAGTCCTGATCATCGAGGACGATCAGTCCTTAGCCGCAGCTTACAGAATAAAGCTTTCTCCTCACTTTGCTACACAAAATGCCATAACCGGAAACGAAGGGATTAAATATGCCAACGACTGGCAACCAGACCTCATAGTATTGGATCTTTTTCTTCCCGGACTTAGCGGTCAAGAGGTTCTCAAACGCCTCAAAAAAGACCATAAAACTAAAAAGATTCCGATCTTGGTTCTTACCAACCTTGAGGGTCAATGCGAACAGATGCTCGCGGTCGGCGCTTCAGACTGCATGATCAAAACCGAAATGAGCATGGATCAAATCCTAAAAAAAATCAGAGACTCTCTCGATATAGATTGAACTTTCCTTTTTCTATTTTCTTAATCACTCTTAGCCTCTTTAATAATATTTTTATGTTACAATCTAGTAACTTATGACAGCCGAAGGACAGCCTATCAGGCTAAAAAACATCCTGAAAATTGCTGTACCGGTTGGCTTAGCTATCTGTGGTCTTATTGCCTACTTCGGATTTGATCAGCAAAAGATCGAAAAATGGTTTAAGTCTACTGAAGGAGCCGGAGCAACCCCTACGCCGTCATTGACCTCACCTGCCGGAAATATATTTTTAGCTGAAACCCCGATGCCAACGTCTATGCTACCAGCTCCAGAAGTTAAAAAAACGCCTATGGCTAAAAAACCAAAAAGATGTGCAACTGTTGATTCCAAAGTTTTTAAACGAAAGAATGCCTTCAGAATTTGGCTTCACTTAGGTAAACCGGAGGAGCTTATTTTTGAGAATGTTGCCGGGCCGGACGCGACCGATAAAAAAGTTAGAGTATCAAGAGGTAATTTACCTGGGTTGGTTAATAACGGCGATAGATTCTGCCTACCCAAGGACGTAAAAGTTAATCCAAAGTTCCGAAGAAGCGTACCAGTACCGCAGTCGTTCCCCGGCTTCATAACTAGAAGATAAAAAATATCAAAGCTAATCACAATAGACGTATTTTATAGGAAAACTGCAGCCGACCGCTGCGCATTGTTCTGGAGTTAACTTTTTATCTTGTTCAATCTTTTCTTCTATGCTTTCGCCTTTTAATTTGTATAAGCACTCAACCTTGGCTATTTCTGCAAGCGGTTTGTCAAATCCACAACAGCCACAACCGCAAGATATGTATGATTGGGCCTCCTGAGTTACTTTTTTAAAATTTTCAGCCTTATTGAACAATGATCTTAAAAAATTTGCTGTAAAGACCGCAGTCGCAATAATTCCTAGAAATATGATTGTTTTCCACATATAATTGACTCCTTTAATAAATATTTATACTAGTTTTGCTTGAAAGTCAACCCAATTCAATCTGATAACTAAAACTTGAACATCGGGGGTTAAAGATATTGTCAATTAAGCCATTAAGTTGAAATTATTATTATAGGCTACAAAAATCACCGCTGAGATGATAAAATAAAGACTTATGCCTGAATCGCCCTCAAATCGACAGTCTTATAAGGAGTTCCGCTCGCCACGATTCTACACAAGAATTATGGGTTTAATGGTTTTAGCGTACCTTGTTATTTTGTCGTGTAATGCTGGAGCCATTCCAACCGCTTCCGTTTCTCCAGCTCAATCAACGACACCTTACGCTGAAGTCACCGAAGAAGCTCAATTTCCTCCTCTTGAAGAAAATACTCCAGCGAATATTTTTCTTGTACCTTCGGTTGATGACCTCGTAAATTTTGGTCAATCAATATATAATCCTACGAGTATTGAAATTACTAAGGAAATTAATACCCGTGATCGTCAGGTAGTTGAAATCCAAGCAGCGCCAGTATATTCGCCTGAAGATTGCTATGATAATCAAGATACATATAGAGATGAAATCTGCAGAGCAGCAACTGCTTTTGCCGAAAGCACAGGTCTTGATCCGAATCGGATTATTGAAACCATTTATCCAAATTCTTTTCTCATCCCCCATGAGAATATATCTGATGCTTGTCTTTCTCCAAATCCTCAAGCCTGCACTTGGTCCGATGGAATTTTTGTTGAACAAGGTTACGCTATCCACCCGGGAGTGATCGCACATGAAATCACTCATTTTCTTCTACCACCAGAAGCTTACCAGTCAGATGGTCAGATGTGTACCGCAGCTAATCCTGATTATAGTTATAGTCTCTATCTCCCAACAGAACAATATCCCCCTGATCTTCTACCTGAAGGATTTGAAGTGTCAACAGCATATTTTGAGATAACTATCAGTAAAGAGCTGTTTCCAACTTTTTTTGAAACGCTGACAGAACCGGATTATACTCCAGGTAATTTGCTTGGTCAACCCCCTGATAAAATCCTACCTATCAATGATTTTGCCAAGAGAGTCAATAAAAACTCTACCTTATTTGAAGGCAGGTCTTTGAGTTTTATCCAAGATGGAGGGATTGAGCTTTTTTTAAGAGCTAATCACGCGTTTAATTCAATAATGAATTTGCCCGACTTTTCTCAACAACTTGACGCCTTGCCCGAATTCTGCCAACCATAACAACAAACAACACTCCACTCAACTAAAAATTGATTGAGTCTCGAAAATTGAACCTCGGGGGTTAAAGATGTTGTCGATTTACTTTCTGGAAGGAAGTCTTATCGCTTTAACTTGAGCTCTAAGCAGCTGGCCGGAATTTATCCTTGCATATACCGGAATATAGCCTCTTATCTGTTCCCTTATGTTGTCATTCATCACCTGAAAACTTGAAACTCCCGGCAGTTCGTTTGCCGATTGAGAAAAAGCCATAACTAAGGAATTAACTATGTTCGGATAGACTGTTCCTCTCTCAACTTGGAAATCATATGATTTTAAGGTTCGGAAAATACCGTTTAGGAAAGGTTGATAATCACCGTAGACCCTTGCTTCACCGGGTTTTACGGGAAATTTGACCGCGTCCTCAACCGCAAGAGAAAAAGCTCTGACTAATACTCTTTGGTTGAGGGGATCATGAAAAAAACCGTCGTTGAGAAAAGTGAAAATCTCATCGTACTCCATAAGACATACCAGCGAAGCGAAAATGTCCGATAATCTGTTGTAAGTTAAAAAAATTAAAGTACCTTGGTTATTAACTGTTATTTTCTCGCCGATTTTTGTCTTAGGAAAACCTATCGCTTCCCTTATTCTTAATATTGCTTGGCTTTGTCTTAGCCAAAATGGGTCGATAAATTCGGCCCTGGACGGCTCGTCATAAAAAATATCTGACATAGTTTTTTTTGATTATTTATTTTGGATATTTCCTAATGTATAACCATTAAGCTTTTCTCTTAATAAATAAATTTTGAATAGATTAATTATATTTTAATATAGCGATTGAACCTAAAACTTCAACCTCGGGGGTTAAAGATATTGTCATTGTTGTTGAAGTAGAACAAACAAACTATAAAATAAGGAGAAAATAAAAGCTAAACCAATATTTTGAGTCACTTAATTTATTTTATAATATTATAAATAAGGTCATGACACTCTATTCCACTCCGGAGGTGGAGATAGGATTATTGAACGAGTCGGATTAAGAATTTAATTCTTTTTGCACTCTTTCGGCTAAAAAGATTTTTATCAGCGATTGGTAAGCTACGTCGCGAGAATTGGCAAGCTGTTTGATCCTTGCCAAAAGCCACTCCGGTAAGCGGATCGAGATAGTTTCTGTTGAAGGTTTTAGATTCGGAAAGATAACCTCCTCGGCTTTATCCCAATCAAAATACTCAGAAGTGTCAGCTTTTGCCCAAAACTTCCGCTCCTCGTCTTCATTCTTAAACTTTGGTATTGCTTTGAATTTTTTTTTCATAAGCCCTCCTTTCTTTTCGACTCATATCTCGAACCGAAATAATCCTTACCTTTTCTGCTCTTAAGGTAAAGAAAACTGCTAACTTTCTGTTTCTTTTTGTCACTCCCCAGACCATATATCGATCTTCAAGCAAAGAATGCTTTTCGTCTTTAAATATATATTTTTTAGGACTTTCAAAAGCCTCTTCTGCCTCTTTATCAGATACTCCGTGTTCTTTTAGATTTTTTTCGATATTGCCTTTATCCCACTCAAACTCCAGCGGCTCCTGCAAAATCTTCATTTATTTTAGTATATATGAGCAATATACATTTGTCAAGTATGTAACATTTTACCTGCGGTGGAAAAATAATTTTTCATCTTTGCTATTGCTTCATCGACTTTATGCAAATTTGCCTTTGTCTTTAGATTACCTCTAGCATACTCCATTATCGGACGGACCGATTCAATTTTTCTGCCAAATTTTTCCGCCATCCAAGTATATCTAGGAAAAATCCAAACATGAAAATGGTGTGACGTATCTTCTTCTTGGATCAAATAAACCGTCTGGATGTCTAATACCTACCTCATCATTTTTCGCAATCCCGTCAAAAATTCAATGAAATCAGCTCTTTCTTCTGCCGTAAATTCATCCACACTCTGTAAATGCCTTTTTGCTGCAACTATGACAAAACCTGGAATAGGAATCTCATAATCTTGATTTGCGACAAAAAATTTTGTCGAATCTATAAAGATACTTGTACTCTCTACTTCACCTGATTGAATTGCACAACCAAGACAACCCACTTTTCTCTTATTTCCCTTTATCCTAACGATTTCTCTTTTTCGATACATAGTTTTAATTTTACCAATTTTTTTCGGCGTCAGCTGAAAGCCTACTCCAATTAATCGATTAATCGAAGTGCTATTTCGCTCCGGAAATGGAGGTGGGATTAAATTTTAATAAATTGACTTCGTTCGGGGCCGGTGCCGATGTAGAAGATAGGAATTTGTAGGAAATCCTGGATGAATTTTAGGTAATATCGGCAGTTTCTTGGCTTTGTACCTGTATACCCTCAGGGTGTATGATTAACCACGAAAGTATTTTGACCAGAAAATATGGAGGCTCAAAATATTATCTGCCTGCACTTCTCCAATCAGTTTATGAAGAAATAACTAGACCGATCAATCCTTGTGATAATTGTCTTATAGCAACAACTGATGCCCTGAATCTTGTTCACGAAGCAATTTATTAAATTTAGGCAGTATAATTAATCTCGTATGAAAGAAGGTTTGTATATACCAGCTCCGGAAATGGGGGTTTTGCTGCCAGATCCGGAAAATATATTTGGGAAAGGGTGTATTCAGGAAAGAATACCTGCTGGAGTTCTAAATCTCCTAGTTGCGGTTAGTTATGTATTGTCTTCTTGTGCTGGTGGAGCCTTCGATAGCCACACGCAAAATGAATTTGATAAGTTACAGGTTAAACCGACTGCAACCAAAACGTCAAATGGTACAGCTGAAAAAATTTATATTCCTCCTAGTCCATCTAGCGAACTACAACCTGAATGTGGTGAGTATGAACCAAGACAGGTTATGATTAGCCCCTTAGGTGAGAACCCAATTTTTAATCCGATAGATCCAGAAACTGGCAATATTTTTAAATGCACTGCAGTTCAACCTAAAAGCACTAGGAGTGTTGAAGTCAGCTGCGAAACGCAAGGAATAGGAGAACAAACACCCGTTAATCTTGAAGATATTAAAGGAGTTAAAACTTTTAATACAACTGTAAAAGATACAAGCTTATCACGTACTCCTATAGATCAGGTTATGGCTTTAATTGTTAAATATTGTGGTTTGCAAAAATAATCTATTCCACTCCGGAGATAGAGGTGGGATTAGATTTTAATAAATTGACTTCGTTCGGGGCCGGTGCCGATGTAGAAGATAGGAATTTGTAGGAAATCCTCGATGAATTTTAGGTAATATCGGCAGTTTTTTGGCAGTCGGCTGAACTTTTTAATTTTATCGATTGGTTCTGTCCAACCGGGAAAACTTTTATAAATCGGTGTTAATTTGGCAAGTTCGCGATAACCTGATTCAACATAGGATATTTTCTTGCCGTTTAGCTTATAACTAATACAGACTTTAATTTCTTTTACGCTTGTTAGAATGTCAATTTTTGTAATTGCCAAACGGTTTGCTTCGGCAAGACTGGTTGTGAATTTAACCGCTTCAAGATCGAGCCAGCCGATCCGGCGGGGCCTGCCTGTAGTTGTGCCAAACTCCTTACCTCGCTCCCTGATCTGATCTGCTGTTTTTCCAAAAAATTCGCTTGGCAAAGGTCCTCCACCCACACGTGAGAGATACGCTTTCACCACTGCCCAAGAGCGATTAATTCTGCTTACCGGAAGGCCCGCGCCGGTATTTATGGCTCCTCTGATGATGTTACTGCCGGTAGAATAGGGATAAGGACTCCAGTCAATATCCAACATCACTCCATGGGCTCCCTCGAGAAGAATTTTTTTGTTGTCATTTTGGGCTTTTTGAAGAACCGGATAAACTTCTCGGACATAAGGCAAAATCGTTTTCCTATGCTCTGCCAATTTCACCAGCTCTTTCTTGACAGATATTGGTTTAACGCCAAACAATTTTAAAATCTTATTTTTTATTTTGGCCTGAAAAGTAAATTTCTCAACAAAACCTTTCCAGTCTAAAAGTTCATACATTCTCAAGCCGTTGTAGCTGACTTTATCGGCAAAGGTCGGACCTATCCCCCGACGGGTGGTGCCAAGTTTATTTTTCCCTCTGGCATTTTCATAGGCTTCATCCAGCGCCTTGTGATAGGGCATAATCAAATGACAGCGGGGAGAAATTAGAAGTTTATTTTTGAGCAAGTAACCGTCTTTGGCTAAGTTATTAATTTCTTCGAGTAAAACCTCAAGATCGACGATGACGCCGTTGGCGATCACTCCGATTGCTTTGGGATTAAGAATTCCAGAAGGCAGCAAATGAAAAGGATAGCGTTTCTCTCCAACGATAACAGTATGACCGGCATTGTTGCCGCCGTGAAAGCGGACAACATAGTCGGCGTCTGCCGCCAAATAATCAACCAGCTTGCCTTTGCCTTCGTCACCCCATTGGGAACCAAAAACAAACTGTATCATATTGGTTTTTTGTTAGATTCTGCCATGAGTTTCCCTCCCGTCAGTGCTCGAACCAGCGACAGGCTGGAAAAATTCTGCGCGCTGCCGGGAGCCCTTCCTCTCATGTCACCTAACAATAATTATTTATTTTATAAGCCCTACTAGTTTTTTGGCTAAACCCAAATAATTTTCCGGCTTAAGTTTAACTAATTTCTCTTCGTTTGCCAATCCCAATTGCTTTAACAATTCCAAATAATCTTCTTTATTCAACTGTTTTCCCCTGACCAGGTCTTTAACCTTATCATAGCCTTTTGAATCTTTTTTCAATCGTAAAAATGTCTGCACTGCCTCGGTTAAAACCTCCCAATGGTTATTGAGCGTTTCATTAGATTTTTGTCTATTTACATCGATCTTGGCCAAACCCAGCTGCAAACTTTTCCAAGCAACAATGGTATAACCTAAAGCCGAACCCATACTGCGCTTCACGGGTGAATCGGATAAATCGCGCTGCAGTCGGGAAACTGATAATTTGTTTTGAAAAAACTGGAAAAGTGAATTGGCTATTTGCAGATTACCCTCGGCGTTTTCAAAATTGATCGGATTGACTTTTTGCGGCATGGTCGAGGATCCGACCTCTTTTTCTACAACCTTTAGTTTCAGATCCTCAAGCATGATGTAGATCCAAACATCCTGACTTAAGTTCATCAAAATCTGGTTTACCAGAGCCAAAGTTTGAAAAAACTCGATCCAGTTATCATACGGCAAAATCTGGGTTGTATAAAGGTTTGGCTGCAAACCTAGACTAGATACAAATTTTTTACTTTTTTGTAACCAGTCGACAGTGGGAAAAACAAATGCCATAGCATTGAAGTTGCCGACTGCGCCGGAAAGTTTTCCTTCAAAAGTAAATCTGGATAATTTCTCCTCTTGTTTTTTAAGTCTTTGGTAGAAATTTGCCAGCTCTTTGCCAAAAGTCGTCGGCACTGCCGGCTGACCGTGTGTTCGACCAAGCATAGCTGAATCCGCATAAATCTTAATTAAAATTTTAAGTTGCTCCATGATCTTTTTCAGTTCGGGAAGAATGATTTCTTTTTTGCTTTGTAAAAGCATCAGGCTGTAGGCGAGGTTATTGACGTCGTCTGAAGTCAGGCAAAGATGAAGATATGATGCGAATACCGACAAATTTTTTTTAGCAAATTTTTCCTGCAAAAAATACTCTATCGCTTTAACATCATGTTTTATCTTGTCCTCGATAGTTTTAATTCTTTTGGCGTCAGCATGACTAAACTCGCGCCAGAGGCGATTGATTTTATCAGCCTGTTTTTTTGTTATTGGTTCGATTATTTTTTCTGATGAGAGAAAAAGAAGATATTTGATCTCGACCAGCAGGCGATATTTAAAATAGGCAAAGTCGGAAAAAAATTTATTTAATTCAGTCAGTTGAGAAGCATAGCGGCCATCAAGAGGACTGATTCTAGTGAGGGGGTCCATATTTTACGGCTTATTTGTACCAAATTTAGTCTTTTTCGTCAATGGTTATATCTACACTTGTCGAAAGTAACCTATCTGACCACGGCCGTTGTCATATTGGTAACTATTGAATCGGAGTAGAAAATACTAAAAAAGAGGGCATTGTGTCTATGAAATGAAGTGGAAATAACCAAATAACCTATTTTTTTAACTGCAAATAACCGGAATATCCAGCCATAGCCAATAAAGGATATCCGACTGCTCGGGCTAATTGACGTCTCTGAGCCCAATTTAAAACTTCACGAGTAGTATCAGTAATATCTTTATCTTTTGACACTAGCGCCCGAGCCGGTGCAACCGCAATTTCACCAACGGTAATTATAGCTAAAGCACCTAAGCCCAAGGCAACAGCATCAACCTCTCTAGCAAGTCCGATGGCCAATTCGTATCCTCCTTTAAAGATATTGCCAGCTCCTCTTAAAGTAAGCTTTGTTCCTTTTGAAATATTTTTCCTAAGAGTAGATAAGGTGGTTCTAACTTCAGTCTTTTCAGGTATTTGTTCTTCAGCTCGTCTTTCTCGGCTAATACTACTTTTAAAATTAGCTATAACTTTCCGCCATCCGGAGGTCTCTGGTTGCTCACCCTCATTTTGTGATCCAGTCCTATTTTCCATATTTTTTAAAATATCAAATTATTTCGTATAATATAGGATAAATATTAAAAAATCAAATGTATTTAGTTCTCTTTATATAACAAGTCCTTTTTAATCTTTAAACTTAACCTAAATTGTTTTATATTCAAACCTATAATTAAATAAAATCAGATTCTAGATTAAATCTATCTTAGACTTGAGGGCCAACTTCCTTGGCTGCGAAACTCTGCAAAAACTTCTCTGGCTTTTCTCAACATAACTTTTCCTGCTTTAGTAATTTTATAGCTTGTTTCTCCGTCATCAACTCGCCTTAGCATTTTTTTTCTTGATAAATGATCAAGTAAAAGTGTCAACTTTTGACAAGCAAATTTATTTTTTTGACTTTGTACGGGAACGAATTGTCCTTCAGGTGACGTCAACGTCACCATATCATCTAAAATTCCTTCAAAAGTTCTTTGGACTGGTGGCAGAGTTCGTAGACTGATTAAAACATCAAGCGCCTCTATTGTGATAGGCAAGCCGGCATTAAGTAAGGATTGATTTTGAGCTTTTCTGTCAAAAAATAATACAATATTTTTCCCAAGATAGTGGTCCCGAAAAGTAAATTCACTAGCTCTTTCTATCATCGATGTATAAAAAAAGATGCTGCAAAAGATTTACTTGTTTGATTAAGACTTGGATTATTGTATTTTATCTTTACAAAACTCTTAATCTAATTGACTATTTCGATCAATTCTAATCTCTCACCGCTTGTTAAATCTACCTCAAGCACTAAGCCGGCCACCTCGGGACAATAATATTTGTGTTCCTTTGCGCCTGGCTCAAGTGGGCTGTAATCAAGAGTCTGCAGACAATTCTGATAGGTTGCTTTTTTAGTTACGACTGTTTCTGCTACCGATACAACATCTGCCATATCCTCTGCTCTGTCTGGGTAGTACTCTTGACGGTAGGAATCGCCTGGTTTTGCATTTGCTTTCAACCAAATACCTGGTTCTGCGCCATCAATCCCGGCTATCCATGCACCTGCGTGATTTTTTAATTTGCCATCTTCGTAATTATCGACATCTTCGCCAAAGTACCAAACATTGTCTTCCTTATCCTGAGCTAGATAATCACGCGTGTATTCGACAAGTTCTCCATCCTGATAAACTTTATCGACATATACCAGTGTTTTAATGCCCATTATCTCTTTTGTCTCACCGGGAATCTCGATCTCCACCCGCTCAATACCATCATCTTTTTCAGCTTCATAAACAAATTTTCTGCCAACGGGAAGGGCAAAATATTTATTAGTAATCGTGGCAGAAAAATCAGACGGATTAAACTGAGGGCTCGATCTTTGACTAGCTGGCTTTTCGCTTTGGAGAAAATAATACACTACCGCAATGCTGATGAAAATAATGACAATGCCTACGATTAGATTTTTGTTTCTCATAAAAGCGGAGAGGGTGGGATTCGAACCCACGCGAGGCTTTTTAGACCTCAGAGGTTTAGCAAACCTCCGCCATGGACCAGACTAGGCGACCTCTCCAAAGTTACTTAAATTTTATCATATATTTTAAAAGATGAATCTATTCAGGTTGAGACAACTACTAATAATTCTGTATAAACCCAAGAGCGTCTTGACAAAAAGGCACAAAAGCCTTATTATCAAGATAGAGGAACTATATAATAGAGTCAAATATGGATAAAAATGAAGAGCAATTTATAAAACAAGAGCTTTTACTTCGAGATTATCTTGCAAGTGAAAGGACGATGATGTCAGTTGATAGAACCTTCTTGGCATACATTCGTACTTCTTTGACACTTTTTATAGCTGGAATATCTTTTATCAAATTCTTTGATAGTTATATTATTCAGGTTCTTGGCTGGCTTCTGATTCCGGTTGCAATCTTTACCTTCGTATTGGGAGTTCATCGATCAATGGAGATGACGACCATAATCAACGAGAGAGCAAAAGAAAATGGATATAGAGTGGATTCTCCTTCAAGTATTGTCCGACAGCCGTTATATACTTTGACCAATTTTTTAAGAGATACTCTAAGAGCAATTTATCGGTCATTTCTACCCGCTACTCATCACCACGAGCGAAGAAGCTAATTCCACTTCGTACCAAATTGTGGGCGAGGAGGGAGTTGAATACGTTCGCTTCGCTCAGTACTATAACCCTCACTTTATAAGTGCCAGAGGGGAGAGTTGAACTCCCACGCCCTTGCGAGCACATGGTTCTGAACCATGCTTGTCTGCCATTCCAACACTCTGGCTAATACGAGCTTGCCTTGAACCGTACTTGTTCTGGTTCAGGATATGCCAGTTCCGCCACTCACCCATCGCAAATAGTACAGAGTAAATCCTCTGGCTCATCCTTGAGCGTCCACCGACTACTGGTAACATAAGTTTTTCGCTGCTTTGGTTAAAACAAAATTATTATAACATTTTTCCAGTCCCTCTCGCTCAGTTCTCATACTATTCCTGTATCGCGCGTGACAAGAATGATTTTTGCTAAAATATTTATAAATATAAATTGATAATTTGTTGATGAAACGACATAATACGCCTACAATTACATATACTCCAATCAAATCAAAAAGTAACAGATATTGCACCCTATACATAGTCCGGCATGGGGAAACGGATTGGAATATCAAAGGTCTTCTTCAGGGTCACACCGATATTCCTCTAAATAGAGCTGGTGAAATTCAAGCTAAAAAATTAGCCAGAAAATTGCGAGACTTAGAGTTTGCCATGATTTTTTCATCTGATTTACTGCGAGCCAAAAGAACGGCCGAGATCATAGCTTTGGAGAAAAAAATCGCAGTTCGAAGCACCAAAGCTTTAAGGGAGCGCAGTTTTGGTAAATATGAAGGTAAACCCTGGAGAGAGATAGAATATCAAGATTTATTAGTCAAGTTTTTTAAATTATCTAGCCGGGAAAGGTTCAAAAAAACTCCCTACCGCGGATTCGAAAGCGATGAAAAACTTATGGTCAGATTCATACCGCTTTTGCGTGAGGTCTCTATCGCAAATCTGGGGAAAAATGTCTTGGTTGTTACCCACGGTGGAATACTAAGAGCTTTTTTAAATCATCTGGACTTTAATCAAGGTAAAGAGCTCCCTCCGGGTTCAATAGATAATACTGCATATATTATAATTCAAAGTGATGGTGTGGATTTTTTCATCAGGGAAACATCTGGTTTACATAACATATAGGATTTTATTTAAGCTTATGTCAAATCTCTATCTTCGTAGTCTTTGTGCTATTTTTTCTCTAAAACCCAAACGTGGGGCTTCTAGATGCCATTGAATAATTCCTGCGGCGTAGGTAAATCCGCCTCCGAAGGAAACTAAAAGTAGGGTATCATCTTTGTGAATTCTTCCCTGATGATAGGCGTCATACATTGCAATCAGAATTGAAGCAGCTGAAGTGTTACCGTACTCTTCAATATTTGAAAACAACTTATCCTTCGGAATTCCCAACCTTCTGCCGACCATATCCATAATTCTTTGATTCGCCTGATGGGGAATCACCAGATTAATTCTCCTCGGATCGACTTCGCCTTGAGCATTAGTCATACCTGCTCTTTGGAGAAGCTCGACTGAAACTTCTGTCATCCTCTCAACCGCCTCTTTAAAAACATCATGACCCCGCATCTGGACGTGATGCATCCCGGTTGCTATCGTTTCTTTTGAAGCCGGGAATCTGCTTCCTCCAGCAGGCAACATCAAAAGGTCTCCTTTACTCCCATCAGCCTTAAGAAGAAAATGGGAAGGTTCGGCATCTTGAACGTTTTGCACCACAACGGCGCCAGCACCGTCCCCAAAAAGAATAGCAGTACCTCGATCGTCAGGATCAACTATTCTTGATAAGGTTTCGGCGCCAATGACTAAAGAGTTGTCCTGCATTCCAGCTCTATGCATTCCATACGTATAGGCTAAGGCATAAAGAGAACCACTACAGGCGGCTGACAGATCAAATGCTCCAGAGTGAACCGCTTGCAGGTTTGCTTGAACTTTACAGGCTGTTGAGGGGAAAATCATATCTGGTGTAGCAGTTGCCACAACGATTTGACCAATTTTGTCTGGATCAAGATCTGCCATTGCCAAGGCTTCCTCAGCAGCCTTTGTGGCAAGATCTGATGTTGCCTCTGCAAAAGATGCAATGTGACGACGTTTTATGCCTGTATTCCTTCTAATCCACTCATCTGACGTATTCATTCCTCTTTGTTCGAAATGTTTATTCTCCCTTATTAATTCTGGAGCATACATTCCAATCCCTGTTATTGCTGGACCGAGTTCTTTAGTCATAGATAAAAAATTATAACAGACGAATTCTCTATGATTATGATATTATTGATAGGATTTAAACCACCATATGGTAAACGTTGGAGAAATTCTAAAATTTCCAATAGATGAGGTTAAGCCAATAATCGTTGAGGCGCCAAGAGGAAATAAAATTTCCACAGAATTTAGAGAAAATAGAGAGTTGGCGATTTACGGCGCATCTTCATATTGGGGATTGCGAATACCAACTTTGGAAATCTTGTCAAAGCTGAATGGATTGCTTCAACCCCTTAGTCCCTTTGTTCCTCAAGGCTTCGAGGCGATTTATACCTATCCGGAGGGATTGAGTGAAGCAGATGCAGAACTATGGGAAGTCCAAGCAGCGGTAAATACCTTGCGTACTTTATCAGAAAGAAGCGGCATTGGACTTGACGAAATAGGTCTTTTTGCCTTTGCATGCGGAACTCCAATAGGTGATCAGTATGCTGAAAGGATAGCACATGAAGCAGGAATTCCACCAGAGTGTCCTAGATTTGAAGTCAGCACCGCCTGCAATAGCGGCGCCCGCGCCCATGCAAAAATCTATGAAATGGTAGAACAGCATCCCGAGCTTGCCAAAGAAAATGTCCTTCTTATGGCCCATGAAGGTATGCGTCGTCTAATTCCTTCAGCCTATGATACCACGAAAGGTGACCCTTTTTCTCTCTCAAACTTTGGCAATGCCACTGCGGCTATGATTTTTCGCCCAGAAAATATGAGGAGAATTGTTAGTATAACAGAAGAACTTGAAGATGGTAAAGGAGCTCTTGCAGGAACCGAAACCTACACGATTGACAAAAACCCAGACACTCCTCTAGTCCAAATTTTTGATGACGGAATGACTGAAAGAATTCGGCTTCCTACACCGCCTCCTGGAATGAGAGTGAGTTTAAAACCTATACATACTACCTTTGCCTTGGGAATGCTAGGCGGAAAAGGAGGTCGCAATGTAATTGATTTGCACGACAAAACTGTCTCTGACCCAACTTCAGGTTTCGAACCTAATCCCCTAGTTCTTATAATTGCTCACCAGCCTTCAGATGGAATGTTGGAAAAAATTCGACGAGTTGCAGGCATAGATTCAGGCCTCATGCCCTTTTTAGGAAAATATGGTATTTATGGTAACTCAAGCGGCGCAACCTCGCTTCTAGCCTTTACTAAATTCATACCGGAATTTAAGCCGGGTATGCACATCGCACATCTTGGTCTAGGCGCTGGCTTCCAGCTTTCCGCCACGGCTTTAGAAATTGGCCAGGTTAGTAGTTAATATTTAAGCATATTTTTTATCTTCTTGCCGAAGTCGTCCGGGTGAAACCAGAGCTGGGTATCGGTTACGATCTCGGTAGTTTGATGTTTTTTAATAAAGTGAAGCTGCAAACTTTTAAGCAATTGTTCTATTTTATCGGCAAGAGTATTAAGTATTAAGTATTTAGTATTAAGTATTTTTTTTCTTGATACTTGATACTTTATACTCGATACTGATCTTGCGTTGGGAAATATATCAAATACCCACTTATTTGCATCAATAAATCTCAAATAAATACCGTTTTTTTGTCTAAGCGGTTTCATCTGGAGGACTTCGTGGGCGACATAATCTGTCTGCTTTAATTTAGGGACTTTTAGATTGTTGGCGTCGAAGAAGAGGTTGAGACAAACGGTATCCCTGAATTGTTGATTGTTAATTGTTAATTGATTTGGAGACGAGGCAAAAGCAATTTTTTCACTTTCGAGGGGACCAGGTACCGTCTGGTACCTGGTGAGACTCTCGTGTGATAAAAATTGCGTTGCTGAGTCTCTCTTTCTCCGTATACTAAGCAATTGTGCAAGAAATAGTGCAATAAATCTCCCGGTCCAGAGGCGGTCTTTACCAGTGATGATGAAAAGATCAATATCATGGTCTTCTCCGGCATTTAACATAGCTACAGAGCCAGACAGACCGACAAGTTTGATTTGGGGGAAAAGGGAGAGAAGTTTAGTGTAAAGTTTAAATCTCCACGAGTTAAGTTTGTTTATTGATATTTTTTGACGATTGTTCCATTGATTCATTGCTTCATTAGTTTTTTTATACTGGGTGAGAGTATATCTGGGAAGAGCGTTGGAAGTTGGAGGCCTGTCTTGAGCGAAGTCGAAAGATTGGAAGTTGGAGGAAATAAAATTCGAATATTTACTTCCAACTTCTAACTTCTTACTTCTAACTGATGTATTTTGTCTTGTTATGAGGCTCTCTTTCTCCATCTTTTCTAAAATGCTCATAATTCGCCGTTTTGAGGTCTTTTTTTTCAGGAAGGTATATATCTCCTCTAGAGTTAGAGGGTAATTAAAGAAAAAGAAATAGCGGAGAACATCTTTTACTAACTGCTCAATTGTTAAATTGTTAAATTGTTCCATTGCTCCTAATTCTCTCACTTTCTTCTCTAGTTGACAAGTAAAAGAGAAAAAGGTAAAATAGGCTTTGTTATGGCTGAAAAACCACTTCCCATTTGCGTCAATACGGCAGAAACTGTCAGGTAAGGTTTCGCTCAACATCTTATAAGATTTGGCCGTTTATCGCCTCATATTGTAAGTCAAATACGACAAGCTATTCATGTAGACAGGGAATATCATCAAGCTTTTGGTTTCGATCTCTCCGTTGGTGGTCCCTTCAGAGGTAATAAACTAAGATAAACTTCTCCATTTACAAACTACATAAAGCTAAAAATATTGCCAAAAAATGAAACGATCGTTTCAAAATTTGACAAGATTGAAGAAACTTTCAGTACAAATAAGAGATGAAAAAAAATCGAATGATTGCTTTTGATTGAAGTCCTGTGGTCGATAAAGATTATTTATAAAGTTGATGGACTGAGTCTCTGCTTTAGCACCAGATAGCTAAATTTCAAAAGTCGCAATTGCCTTACTAATCTCCAGGGCTGAATAATAAGCCGAAATAACCACTCAAAACCTAACTTTTGAAAAAATCTTGGCGCGCGAGGAACCACCTCACCCAGGTAATCAAAAGCTCCTCCTACTCCCATACAGACAATTCCCTTTAATTTCCTTTTGTGGCGATCTAGCCATAATTCCTGCTCCGGTGAACCAAAAGAAGTAAATAAGAGATGGGGCTTAAAACTAGTGACTATAGAGAAAATCTTTTCTTCCTCAACCTTAAGTGGCTTTTTAATATTTATTATCCCTTCGAGGCCAAGAAATTTAGCCTTACTATATACGTGGTTATAGCAATCAGCTAACATGAGTGCTAAATTTGGCTTGCCTCCAATTAGTATAACTCTTAAGCGTAACTCGGCTGCCAGTTTGACTAACGCCTGCATAAGTTCGACGCCCGTCAATCTTTCCACTTCAAAATTAAGCGTTTTTGCAGCTAAAATAATGCCAACTCCGTCTGCGAGTTGAATTTGGGCTTCTTCAATAACCTTTTTAAATTCTTTATTCTCTTGAGCTATTATTATGTTTTCAGGATTAATCGAAACAATATGCAAGTTTCCATCTGGGTGAAAAATGTACTTTTTAATTTGCTCTAGGGTTATCACTTTACTATTAAGTTTTAGCTTGATTCCTAGAAGGGTTAAAGATGTCATAATTTTATGAATTACTACAGGAATATTTAGTAGTTAGTAGCTCGTAGTTAGGAGCTATTTTTGTACAAATTTTTTTAGATTAATCAATTTGTCTAACGGGTCTAATCAGTCTTATCTAATAAATATATCAGGTAGATAGTAAATTTTACTATAAGTAATGAATAATTAATACTGTATCTCCCCTTACTACTTACTAATAACTACTAGCTACTCTTTGGTTTATTACTATAAGATCCTTCGCTTCGGTCGTTTCACTCCCTCGTTCAGGATGACGGGGGGTCAACGGATAGCTTCTTTATAGTTATCAAGATTTTCAATTGCCATACCTACACCACGGATGACACAAAACAATGGGTCTTCGACCACAAACGAAGAAACACCTGTATAATAGGTTAGGTATTTGTCGATATTGGTCAAGGAGGCAGTGCCACCAGATAAGACTATGCCTTTATCGACTATGTCAGCGGCTAGCTCTGGAGGTGTTTTAGCAAATACTTGCTTTATTCCTTCCAGAATTTGTTTGAGCGGTTTATGAAAAGCTGAAGTTATCGTATGCTCGCCAATCTCAAGAATCTTTGGCATACCTGACTGAAAATCTCTTCCTTTAACTTCCATAGTGCGTTCATTACTTGTCTTTTTAATCGAGGCAGTTTCCCCGATTCTCTCCTTTACCGCTTCGGTTCTATTACTGATTTCTTCTACTATAAAAGCGTTCCCGATCTTAAATTTTATTTCCTCAGCGGTACGCTCGCCAATGATTAGGTTGTGTTCACGGCGCAGTACCTGCATAATCGCTTCGTCAAGCTTGTTTCCGGCCACCCTCACAGTGCTATAAACCACCAGCTGGCCAAGTGAGATTATTGCCATTTCACTTGTCCCGCCGCCTAAGTTTACGATCATGTGGCCAGACGCATGCGATATTGGAATTTTTGCTCCAATTGCTGCTGCCAACGGCTCATCAATTAGGTAAACATCCGAAGCACCAGCTTGTTTGCAAGCAGCAACCACGGCTCTTTTTTCAACCTGACTGGCGCCGACCGGTATTGCAATCATCACTTGTGGCCAGAGAACGCGGCCCTTGAGAGCTTTTTTTAAAAAAAAAGTAATCATTGCCGAGGTAGTTCTATAATCTGCAATCACACCTTCCCTCATTGGTCTAGAGGCGACTATAGAGCCTGGAGTTCGACCTAGCATTTCTCTTGCGTCATTGCCAACTGCAAGGATTTTTTTATCTTCCAAAGAATAAGCCACAACTGTTGGTTCATTCAAAACAATACCCTCTCCTGCAACATACACAAGCGTATTTGCGGTTCCAAGATCGACTCCGACTTTTTTGCTAAAAAACATAGTCTTTTTGACGGTAGATGATTGATGATGGATGGTAGA
This sequence comes from Candidatus Roizmanbacteria bacterium RIFCSPLOWO2_01_FULL_37_16, assembly GCA_001789695.1. GTDB lineage: Bacteria > Patescibacteriota > Microgenomatia > UBA1406 > GWC2-37-13 > 2-01-FULL-40-13. Next base: position 30,910 of record MGAI01000034.1, read on the forward strand.
TATTTGAAGTTAGAAGATTGAGAGTTGATATTTTTGATTTTCTAGCTTCTATCCTCCATCTTCTTTATCAATTTTCTATCTTCCATCTTCTATCGTCTAATTCTATCTTTTATTGTATAATATTTTGCTCATATTTAGAGAGGGATCCATTCTATCTAAAAAATATGAAAATTGCCTATCGTGTCTTGCTTACTATAACTTTTTTAGTTATTTTAGCACTCATCATCAGTTTTGCTCGCGGATATAGGCTAGATTTCGATAAACAGAGCCTTACGTCGACCGGAATAATATCAGTTAGCGCCTTCCCAAAAGCAGCCAAAGTCTATGTTAATGAGATATTGAAAGGGGCAACTGATATAAATCTAACTCTTCCTGCGGGCGATTACCAAATCGAGGTTAAAAAAGACGGTTACACAAGCTGGAAAAAGCAGGTCAAGCTTTTAGGAGAGCTCGTCCTCACTCTTGATGTACTTTTATATCCTTTGAATCCGTCGTTATCACCTTTAACTAATCTTGGCGTAAGCCATATAGTTCCTGTAGCGCAATCTAACAAAGTTCTACTCTTTTCCGAGACCGGCGATGATGAAAAAGACGGCATCTATATCTATGAAAGCGGGCAAAATCCTCTATCCTTCTTTACACCCTTAAAACTAGTCGTGCTCAAAAAAAATCTCACTAACGCGATTGGAAATTTAGATCTTAAAGAAACAACTGTTGAGATAGCGCCTGATGCCAAAGAGGGAATCTTCAGCTTCGAGACTTTCACTGGACCCAAGTCGTATCTTTTATCACTCGATCCGCCAGCTGGGGCTACGTCTGATCTGGCTGGTGCGGAAAAAGTGATTTTTTTTGACATTTCGTCATCGAAGGATGCCATAATACAGGCCTGGACAGGACTAAAACAAGAAGCAAACCAAAAAATATTGGAAGCGTATCCTAAAGAAATTGCCAAAGTTGCTACCGATTCGTTTCATGTGGTCGAATTTTCACCGGATGAAACAAAACTGCTATATCTGGCGAAAAAAACAGTAACTTTACCCATTGCTATAAAACCTCGAATTATTGGGATAAACCAAACACCTGAATCTCGAAATATTAAGGAGAATGAACTTTATGTTTATGATAGAAAAGAAGACAGAAACTATGAAATCAGTTGGAAGTCTAATGTTGGAAGTTTGATGATAAATAATCAGTCTTCACTTCAAACTTCTAACTTCGAACCTCAAACTTCAATTTCATGGTATTCAGACTCAAAACATCTGGTCATAAATGAAGGAAATAAAATATCATTTATAGATTTTGATAATCTAAATAAACAAACTGTATATTCAGGTTCGTTTGAAAATAACTTTTATAAAGTTGCTAGCGATGGAAAAATACTTATCCTGACTAACCTTAATCCAGAAGCAAATAGGTTACCCGATTTGTATGCTGTGGGAATACGTTAATAATTCAGAATTTATAATTCTTAATTCTAGATTCTGAACTCTACATTATAGTCCTATAGTTGATAGGCACGAAATATATAAATAATAAACGTGATTAAAATAATTTAATTAAATTAATTGAATTATTATAAAGCCAATAATACTGATTTAACTTCTTAATTAAACTTGTAAATAAGGATATGTTGAAAAATAACCGATAGTTAAATATTAAATCACTCTACTACCCTTGTGGCAAAAACTAACAGACGTTTAAAAGTAGTACCTGGGGGCCAACAGGTCTGCAGAGTCAGAAATTCCTTATTGCTTTTTCTGGTTAAATACTCAACTTGAGAAGGATCTGCTATCACTCTATCAACTACTCTATAAACATATCTTTGGCCTTGGTAAAAAATGTCTACTTCATCACCTTTGGATAGTTTATTTAATAGATAAAATATCGCATTATACGTTCCTACATTCCAAAAATAATCGGTCGAGTGGGCAAAGAGAAAGATGTGGCCGCTTTCGCCCGGGAATTTTGTTCCCGAAGCGTGGGCTACTCCTTTATTTAGAGCGTCTAAATAGACTTTTTCATTAGAAGCATCAATATTAGAAAGAATTCTTGCGTTTGCGCCTATTTTAGGTATTACCAGACTGAAGTTCGGATCTTGTGGTAGTAAAAACTCAACATCTTTAAGATTTAAGGCTTTAGCTAAGAGGCCTTTTGGTCTATTACCATCTCTGTCCCACGTAGTATCAAGATGGTAAGGTTGATCAACAACAATATATTTTTTTTGGATTGTTCTGTCAATAAAATATCTGATTTCTTCACGTACGGGAAGATAAAATGTTTTACCAATCAAAAACAGGCTCGAAAGAACGAGAAAATTACCGATCGTGCGAAGTGTGAGAATTTTAGTGTATTCGGGGGTTTTAAGTTTGGCTTTGATTTTCTGGATTTGCTTCTTCATAGCTTATTGTATGAAACTTTTCCTAGGTTTACAATAATTAACAAAGTTAAGGGTAATTTAAAAGAATTTAAGGGTATTAAACGATATTAAAGTAACTCAGAGGAGATTAAATTACATTAGTAATTCAGACACTATTTTCTGAAATTATTGTTAGTTTTCTTTTACTGTCTATCTGAAGATTAAATTTGTTTTCAAAGATATCTTTTCTACCCAGTAAAAGCGGAGTTGAATCATCTTTAGTTTCTACTGCAGAAGCTGCAACTTTAATAATTTTTGCTCCAAT
>MGAI01000034.1:33647-34041 GCA_001789695.1 Candidatus Roizmanbacteria bacterium RIFCSPLOWO2_01_FULL_37_16
AAAACTCGTTCTAAGCTGTGATTTTTTAAGTCCTAAAATTGGTAGAAAATGATAAGGTAATGTAGTCAAATCTGCCCCTGTATCTACTAAAAACTCGAATTCGTGCCAGCCGGAAATCGTCTTTACTCCCAACCTGACGATTGGATAAAAAAGCCTTCCGAATCCCTGAATCTGTGCATATTCAAAGGGAAATTCTAAAGACATAACGGGCATTTTTTTTAGGCACCCAAGAAATTACAACGTTGGTTTGATCTTTTGTTTTCTTAAATAAAATATCAAGTCTTTTAGCGTGAGCAATAACCTTACCTGTTTTTTTATTTTTTGCGATGTATCCAGGACCGTATTTTTTAATTATCTGGGTTATATTTATTGGTTCCATATTAAAAGTATAGGT
>MGAI01000035.1:0-67386 GCA_001789695.1 Candidatus Roizmanbacteria bacterium RIFCSPLOWO2_01_FULL_37_16
ATTTGACCGCAAACATTATTTCTACCCGGATTTACCGAAAGGTTATCAGATTAGTCAGTATGATGAGCCTATAGCCAAGGGTGGTTGGTTAAATTTAACTTTAAGAAACCCTCAGGGTTCGAAAACTGTGCCTGCGAACCTTGAGGGTTCGAGAAAATTCAGAATTACGAGAGTTCATCTTGAAGAAGACACAGGGAAACTGCTTCATATAGGAATTGATACACTAGTTGATTTTAATAGGTCGGGAGTACCACTGGTCGAGATTGTGACTGAACCAGACTTTGATAACTCAAAGGATGTAAAGCGATTTATTGAAGAGTTACAGGTTGTCATACGCTACTTAGGAGTATCGGATGCCGATATGGAAAAGGGTAGCATGAGGATTGAACCGAATATTTCTGTAAAAAAGTTGGAAGTTGGAAGTTGGAAGTTGGAAGTCAAAAAACCTCAAACCTCAAACCTCAAACCTCAAACTGTCTTGCCGAATTATAAAGTGGAGATTAAAAATATCAATTCTTTCCGCTTTGTTAAACAGGCCATCGAATATGAAATTGAGAGACAAACCGAACTGCTGGAAAAAGGAATTACTCCAAGACAGGAAACAAGGGGTTATGATGATAAAAAAGGAAAAACTTACAGCCAGAGGACAAAAGAAGAGGCGCACGATTATCGTTATTTTCCCGAACCAGATATTCCACCAATGATTTTTTCGAAAAAATATGTTGAGGAAATTCAGAAACAACTTCCCGAACTTCCACAAAATAGAATGCAGAGATATATAAAACAGGGAATAAAATATCAAGATGCGTTTACTCTCACAAGAAACAAAAGGATAGCTGATCGATTTGACAAAACAACCTTAAAAATTAAGACTGTAGATAATATAAGAGTAAGCGATGTGGCAAATATTATCATTAACAGAAAAGAAACAGCAAATTTGACTATAGAAGAGCTTTATAGGAAATTAAAGGAATTTAAAAATCCCCGGCAGATTGATGAAAAGGCATTGGATGATTCGATTAAACACTTAATCGAAATAAATAAAAAAGCCGTTGAGGATTTTAAAAAAGGAAAAGAGAATGCGATTATGTTTCTGGTGGGTCAGGTGATGAGAGAGATGAAGGGGAAGGCAGATCCTAAGATTATAAAAGAAAAACTACTTAAAATATTATCAATTTAATGTCATTTCGAGCGATTAGCGAGAAATCTTGCGCGGTGTGATTTACGACTCGCCTCTAGCGCGACTAGATCCCTCGTCGCTACGCTCCTCGGGATGACAGCGGAGGGACTATGTCTTTCGTTCATCTTCATAACCATACTGAATACTCACTATTGGATGGAATGTGCCGTATTGAGGATCTTTTGGCTAGGGCAAAAGAATTTAACATGCCAGCTGTTGCGATTACTGATCATGGAGCACTCTATGGGGCATTTAAATTTTTCATTAAAGCTAAAGAAGCCGGGATAAAACCTATTATTGGTGTAGAGGTATATAAAGCGAAAAAAAGTCGTTTCGACAGGCAGCCGACTTTAGGAAAAGATCAGGATCACTTGGTGCTTTTGGCCAAAAACTTAACCGGATATAAGAATTTATTAAAACTGGTTACAAAAGCTCATTTGGAAGGATTTTACTATCGTCCTAGAGTTGATTTTGAACTTTTAGAAAAATACAGTGAAGGAATTATTTCGCTTTCAGGTTGTCTTAACGGAGAGATTCCTAATCTTCTTCTTGAAAATCAGCTGGGCCAAGCGGAGAAAGTTTTAGAGAGGTACCTAAAAATATTCCCCGAAAATTTTTATCTTGAATTGCAGCGCCATCCAAAGATGGATAAGTTGGATAAAGTAAATATGGGTTTAATTGGCCTATCGCGAAAGTATGGCGTTCCTCTAGTTGCGACAAATGACGTCCACTATCTTGACGCGGACGACGCCTATGCGCAAGAGATACTACTTTGCATTCAAACCTTAAGAACTATTTTTGAGAAAGACAGACCTTTGACGATGTTTGAGACACCTGATTTCTATTTCAAATCCCCACAAGAAATGAAGGGAAGCTTTGTTGATCTACCTGAAGCGATAGAGAACACAGTAAAAATAGCTGACCAATGCGAGCTTGAGATTCCCTATGGGCAATGGATTTTACCAAATTTTATCACTCCCAAGCTCCAACCAGTAAATCAATACTTAAAAGACCTGGTAAACTCAAAAATCAAAAGGCTGGAAAACGAGGCAAAAGACGTAGTAAAACAAAGATTGGATTACGAGCTAGATATAATCAGTAAAAAAGGTTATGCCACTTATTTTTTAATTGTCCAAGATTTTGTCAATTGGGCAAAAGCTATGAATGTTGCGGTTGGCCCGGGTAGAGGTTCGGTAGCCGGATCACTGGTGGCCTATGTTTTAGGCATTACCGATATAAATCCGTTGGAGTATAATCTGCCATTTGAGAGATTTTTGAATCCAGATAGGCCTACTCCTCCTGATATAGATATTGATTTTGCCGATGTCAGACGAGACGAGGTTTTACGCTACGTAACCAAAAAATACGGCGAAGAGAAAGTGGCCCAAATCATAACCTTTGGCTCCATGGAGGCTCGCCTGGCTGTTCGCGATGTAGTCCGCGCTTTGGGTATGTCTTACTCTCAAGGAGACAGATTAGCTAAAATGATTCCTCCGGGAAAACAGGGTTTTTCCATGTCTATCTCACAGGCCTTAGAAGATTCAGCAGCTCTTAAGTTTGCTTACCAATCCGAACCAGACACAAAAAAAGCCTTAGATATTGCCAGAAAAGTTGAAGGTCTGCCACGCCATGCGTCCGTGCATGCGGCTGGAGTTGTGATAGCCGACAAAGAACTCACCGAATATGTGCCACTTCAGCGTGATAATAAGGAAAATCGAGTTATTACTCAATATGATATGTACTGTCTTGATTTAAACGCAGTATCAGATAATAAAGCCATAGGACTTCTTAAAGTTGACTTTTTGGGACTTCGTAATCTGACAACCCTTGAGAAGTCAATTGACTATGTGCAAAAGTCGACCGGAGAAAAAATTGATATCCATAAAATTCCGCTTGACGAGAAAAAGACATTTGAGCTGATGGGAAAAGGAGAAACAGTTGGAGTTTTTCAACTTGAGTCAGCTGGTATGAGGAGACTGGCTAAGGACCTAAGTCCGACAAAAATTACAGATATTTCCGCCATGGTCGCTTTATATCGTCCAGGCCCGATGGATCTTATTCCGTCATTTCTGGAAAATAAAAAAAATCCAAAATTAATTAGATATTTACACCCAGATTTAAAACCAATTCTTGAGGAAACTTACGGAATCTTAGTCTATCAAGAACAGGTGATGGAAATTGCCCATAAGATGGCTGGTTACTCCATGAACAAGGCTGATAACCTGAGGATGGCAATGGGTAAGAAGAAGAAAGAAATGATGAAAAAAGAAAAGGAAAAATTTATCGAAGGTTGTATAAATAACGGCTATAAAAAAAGCTTGGCAGAGAAAATTTTTAATTTTATCGAAAAGTTTGCAGCTTACGGTTTCAATAAACCCCATTCAGCCTCTTATGGTCTAATTGCCTACTGGACAGCCTATATGAAAGCTAACTATCCGGTGGAATTTATGACGGCGCTTCTTTCTGCCGAACTTCAGGGAATTGCCGGTACGCAGCGTGAAATAAAGATGGCTCAGGCAATAGAAGAATGTAGGAGGATGGAGATTCAAGTACTTCCTCCTGACATTAATAAATCTAATCACAGTTTCACCATTGAAGGTCGAGCAATTCGATTTGGACTATCAGCGATTAAAAACGTAGGAGAAGCGGCAATTGAGGCAATTTTATCAGCGCGAAAAGTCGGAACAATCAATTCTTTTAAAGATTTCCTTTATAAAGTTGATCTTAGGAAAGTAAATAAAAAAACAGTTGAAAGCCTAATTAAAGCCGGCGCTTTTTCACATTTTTCAAATCGAGCCACTCTTTTAGCTTACTACCCCAAAATAGTTGGGGAAATAGCAGATTCTAAGCAAGAAGCAGAAAAAGGGCAATTCAGTCTTTTTCTAGGAGAAAACTCAAGCACAAATTTAACCGATAACTTTACCAAAGTTGAGGATTTTAACGAAGACGAGATTCTCCAGATGGAAAAAGAAGTGATTGGCTTTTTAATAACGAAAAATCCGCTGATAAAATATCAGGGATTAATCATAAAAAAAACGACTAAAAAGATAGGTGATTTACATTATAATGATGTAGGTAAGTCACACATTTTGGCAGGTATAATAAGCGTCAGAAAGATCATTAAAACCAAAAGAGATAACTCAGAGATGGCATTTATAAATATTTTCGATGAAACAGGATCGATTGAATGTGTATTTTTTCCCAAGCTTTACGAAAGGATAAAGGGCTATTTAAGAATAAATAAAGTCATCATGCTTAAGGGCAAAGTAAACGACAGGGATGGAAGGCTTGGCGTTTTGGTGGATAATGCCGTGGATTTGGACACGGTTATCTTGTCAGGCAGCTAGCAATTTGCACAAGAATAATGTTTGATATTTTTTTATTTTTATATAGTCATTTTAGTAAAGTAGATTCTGCCAGATTTTTTCCCTCGACTTTTGCTCGGGACTGTAGCCTTCCCGCAAGTGCTCGAACCAGCGGCAGGCTGGAAAAATTCTGCGCGCTTGCGGGATCCCTTCCAAATCTGTCACCTACTTTAGCTATTAGTTTTTATATGAAATTTTCCAATTTAATTCGACACAAGCGGCGAAAATTTCATCACGAAGACAAAGAAATTTATCAGGATGTAACAGCAAGCTTTTTTAATGACTTGACGTCGACTAAAGTCACTGATAGAATTAAAGCAGATAAACAGGTTTATAAGGTTGACGAGGAAGGAAACATTAAGGAGATACCAACAGATAAAACCAAGAAGATTAAGTTAGCTAAAAATAGAAAATCGTTTGACTTGGTAAATCTTGGACTTAGCTATTATCTTGTCACTCCGCTTATCTTTGGAGTTTTTTCGGGCTTGGCCTTGGATTATTGGTTAAAAACAAAACCTTTATTTTTTATTTTTTTTCTTTTTTTAGGTACCTTAGCAAGTTTTTATAACATATTTAAGATTTTGAAAGAAAGATGAGTAATAAGCCTCATATTAGCATTAAACCGGACGTTTTGTTTCAATTTTTAGGTTTTCCCGTAACTAATTCATATCTAACGGCGATCATAGTCATCGCCATTTTTTTCTTAATCGCAAAATACTATAGAGCAAATATAGAAAAAGTCAAAAGATCCAATTTCTTTTATTTACTTCAATTCATCTTTAGAGGAATATATAATTTTTTTCGCAATACAATAGGCGATAAAATTGTCATGCTTTTTCCTATTTTAGGTTCGCTTTTTATTTATATTCTGCTTTTGAATTGGTTTGGTTTGTTGCCTGGTGTAGGTAGCATTCTGATTCGAATTATAAAGGCAAACCACGTTCCCGCGGTTGGCGCGATCGAACCGGAATATGAATTTGTTCCACTTCTTCGGGCTAATACGACCGATTTAAATACTACACTGGCTTTGGCGATTATAGCCTTTTTTTCTATCCAATATTTCGGAATGAAAGAACTGGGAATTTCCGCTTATCTTAAGAAATTCTTTAACTTTTCCAATCCGATTTCGTTTTTTGTTGGATTTTTGGAAGTTGTCTCTGAATTCTCTAAAGTTTTATCTTTTTCATTTCGATTATTTGGCAATATCTTTGCGGGGGAAGTACTACTGACGATAATTGCCTTTTTAATGCCGGTATTAGCTTCTTTCCCCTTTCTTTTGCTGGAAACTTTTGTTGGTTTAATACAAGCTTTGGTGTTTTCAACTTTGACCGCGGTTTTTATTTTAAACGCAACAGCCAAAAGCCATTAATATGATGTTAATGATGCAAATCACTATACTAATCTATAAATATGCTAATTCAGATTATAAATGATATATATTTATCGTAAACGTTCGCTTGAAACTTAAATAGCTTGCGATACAAATTGGGGAAAATCGTTGGGAAAAAACCGCTGGGTTTTGTCCCAAATCGAAAGTGAGGTGATAATCTATGTCAGTAGAGGTAGCAAAATTATTAGCCGTGGCCGCGACTATAGCACTAGGCGTTATAGCGCCATCTATTGCGATTGGTAATATTGGTGCTAAAGCAATGGAGTCTTTAGGTAGAAATCCTGAAGCAGAATCAGCAATTAGAACAACGATGATTCTGGCAATTGCTTTTGCCGAGGCGGTGGCAATTTACGCATTGGTAGTAGCTCTTATATTGAAATTTACCTAAAAAAAATCTATGGGACAATTAGGTTTGGACATAAAACAGATTGTTGCTCAAGTTTTGAATTTTATCTTATTTTTTCTAATTTTCAAAAAATTCATTGCTTCGCCTTTTGCTAATTTTTTAAATCAGGAGCAAAGGAAAGAGAAGGAAGCGCAAGATATTTTAACCAAGTTAAAGCAGGATGAGGAATCTTTGCTGCAAAAACAGGTACGGTTGAAACAAGAAATGAAGAAAGAGATGGATAAAGCTTTAAAAGAAGCCAAAAAAGAAGCAGAACTCATTAAAAATCAGTTAATAACCGAGGCCAAAAAAGAAGCAGACGAAATAAAAAAAAGAGCAAAAATACAACTTGAAGATGAAAGAGAAAAACTCGACCGATCGGTAAAAGAAAAGCTGGTAGATTTGAGTGTAGCTATCGTCAATCGTGCCTTTAAAGAATATCTTGATGATGAGACAAAGAAAAAGATAACACAATATATTCTCGCTAATTTGACGAAAGATATAATTTATTATGAAAATTGATAAAAGTATAAAAGAGAGTCTCAAAAAATACCTGGCTGAGTTACTCAAGAAAGAAAAAGAAAAAATTACTTTGATTTCGGCATATCCTCTTGATAATACTGAGTTATCTCCATTATATGAATATATTCCAGACTTAAAAGAATCTCAAATCAGTTTCGTCATTGATAAAAAAATTTTAGCCGGCGTAGTCATAAAAATTGGCAGCAAAGTTATTGATTTAAGCCTAAGTGATAGATTAAACCAGTTGAGAAACAAAATATATGAAATTGATCGATGAATATCTAGAAAAGATAGAGAGAGAGCTGCAATCTGGCAAAACAAAAATAAAAGCAGAAGAGACCGGCACTGTGATAGAAGTAAAAGACGGTGTGGTATTTTTAGAAGGTTTGGACGAGGTTAGCTTTGGAGAGTTGATTCAATTTGAGCAAAAACAGACAGGTTATGTCATCGACATTAGCGAATACAGCGTAGGCGCTATTATTTTAGGCGATTATTTATCAATCAAGACGGGAAACAAAGCATCAGCTTTGGGATTTACTTTATCAATCCCTGTTTCAAACGACCTTTTGGGAAGAGTTTTTGATCCCCTAATCAATCCTTTAGATGAACAAAAGAAAATTGAGACAAAAGAGTTTTATCCCGTAGAAAAAGTCGCCCCAAACGTGGTGAAACGAATACCTGTTAACCTGCCAATTCAAACAGGCATAAAAGCTATTGATGCTTTGATTCCCATAGGTAGAGGACAAAGAGAGCTTATAATTGGCGACAGAGGAACAGGCAAGACGACCCTGGCTGTTGATACAATCCTAAATCAAAAAAACGAAAATGTGATCTGTATTTATTGTGCAATAGGACAAAAGAACTCAAAGGTGGCATCGCTTATTGATCTTTTTAAAATACAAAACGTAATGGATTATACGATCGTGGTGAATGCTTCCTCGTCTGATTCGGCGGCAATGCAGTATCTGGCACCGTATTCAGCCTGCGCTATCGGTGAATATTTTATGGATAAGGGTAAAGATGTTTTAATTATTTATGACGATTTAACCAAACACGCCTGGGCACATAGGGAAATTTCTCTGATCTTACGAAGACCGGCAGGACGCGAGGCATACCCGGGTGATATTTTTTATCTTCACTCAAGACTCTTGGAGAGATCATGTCGACTAAATAAGAAGTATGGGGGTGGGTCCTTGACCGCGCTTCCTATTATCGAAACTTTGGAGGGAGATCTTTCTTCCTATATTCCCACCAACGTCATCTCGATTACAGACGGACAGATATATTTAGAAACAGATCTTTTTAATGCCGGTATCAGGCCAGCTATAAACGTAGGTTTATCGGTGTCACGGGTTGGAGGAAATGCTCAAACTAAAGCCATTAAGTCTGTTTCCGGCAGGTTAAAACTAGATTTAGCTCAATATCGTGAGATGGCAGCCTTTTCCCAATTTGAATCAGAGTTAGACGAGGAAACGAAAAAATTTTTAAATAGAGGTGCCCGAATCACACAAGTTCTTAAACAAAAGAAAAATAATCCATACTCTTTGGCCCAAGAAGTAGCAATTATTTGGACGGCAGCTAATGGTTATCTTGATGATCTTTCTCTTGAGAGAGTTGAAAATTTTGAGGCCAAACTGCTGGCTGATTTAAATACCAGAGGAAGACCGCTTTTGGCAAGAATCAACAAGAATAAAATATTAGAGAAAAAAGACGAGGAGGTGTTGAAAAGATTCGTAAGAGAGAATCTTAGTATCTAGTATAAAGTATTTAGTATTACGTATAAAAATATTTAATAAAAATACTAGATACTTGATACTTTATACCTAATACTTTTTGATATGAACCTTAGGCAGGTGAGAAAAAAAATTAAATCGATAAGTAACGTTAAAAAAATCACTAAAGCCATGCAGCTGGTTTCAGCTGTTAAAATGCGAAAAGCACAGCAATTTGAAATAGACGGAAGACCATATCGAAGCACTCTTGAAAGGATAATTGAAAAAATCTTACCAACAGTCAACAAAAAATTGTCTAGGTTAATGCAACAAAGTCAAGGCAAGAGCGATAAAAAACTGGTGATTTTGATTAGCTCAAATAAAGGTTTAAGCGGAGCCTTTCTCATAAATTTGTATAGATTTATGCAACAGTCTAAGATAGATTTTTCCAAGACAGATTTTGTGACGGTCGGATCCAAAGGAGCCCAATTAGTCTCAAGAATCGGTGCTAAAGTTTTAGCTGATTATTCAAAGGCGAAATTCTTAAGTCAGGTTTCTTCGCTATTCTCATTTGTTCTTGAGAGATTTTTAAAGGAAGAGTACTATACTATTTCAATCATCTACAACCGCTATATCTCGGCTTTCAGATCAGAGCCGGTAGAGGATATATTATTACCTTTTGAGTGGAGAGAAGAAGAAGAGGAAGAAGAAAAATTTCAGATATTTGAATATACGATCGAACCCTCGGTGCAAGAGTTGATTGAGCCACTTTTAAAAAACTTTTTAGAAGAAAAAATCAGGGGAGCTATAATCAGTAGTGAAGCTGTCGAACACGCCCAGCGTATGATGGCAATGAAAAACGCAACCGATAATGCTTCGGATATTATCTATGATTTGACTTTGCTGGGTAATAAATTGAGGCAAGAGAAAATAACCAATGAGCTTTTAGATATGATAACGGCTAAAGAATCAGTAGAAGCTAGTTAAGCAAATTAAATAAGTTAAAAGTAGTTTAAATTAGAAAAATATGAGCGAAGGGAAAATCATTTCAGTTAGAGGAGTGGTTGTGGATATCCAGTTTCCCGAAGATCAGACTCCTAAAATTTACGATGCCTTGGTAATTCAAGATAAAAAATTGGGTAAATTGGTTCTTGAGGTTGAGGCTATCGTTTCACCTGGGCGCGTCAGGGCAGTAGCGATGTCAAATACCTTCGGATTAAAAAGAGGCATGAGCATAGCCAATACTGGTAAATTTATTGAGGTTCCGGTTGGTGAAGAAACATTGGGTAGGATTTTTAATGTTCTGGGCGAATTAATTGACGAGGGTGGGGAAATTAAGTTCAAGAAATTTATGCCGATTCACAATCCTTCACCTAAGCTTAAAGATCAGTCAGTTAAAAAGGAAATTTTTGAAACCGGAATTAAAGTAATAGATCTAATTGCACCTTTTATTAAAGGTGGAAAAGTCGCAGTCTTTGGTGGAGCGGGTGTTGGTAAAACTGTTTTAATTCAAGAGCTGATTCACAATGTAGCTACAGCCCATAAGGGTGTATCAGTTTTTACTGGCGTAGGAGAGAGGTCGAGGGAAGGGAATGATCTTTGGCTTGAGATGAAAGAAACAAAAGTATTAGATAAAACCACACTTGTTTTTGGACAGATGAATGAACCTCCAGGCAATCGTTTACGGGTTGCCTTATCCGGAGTAACCATGGCAGAATATTTCCGTGATGTAAAAGGAATGGATACACTTCTTTTTATCGATAACATCTTTAGGTTTGCCCAAGCAGGATCTGAGGTATCTGCGCTTTTAGGAAGAATTCCATCAGCCGTTGGTTACCAGCCGACTTTGGCTTCTGAGATGGCTGCACTCCAGGAAAGGATCACCTCGACCAGCAAAGGATCAATAACTTCAATTCAAGCAGTATATGTTCCAGCTGACGACTATACAGATCCAGCACCTGTTTCAACTTTTGCCCATCTTGATGCTTCAATTACTCTTGAACGATCATTAGCAGAGCAGGCACTTTATCCCGCTATCGATCCTTTAACTTCAAGCTCACGTTCACTAGATTCAGATGTTGTAGGTGAGGAACACTATCAAGTGGCAAGAGAAGTTTTACGAACTTTGCAAAGATATAAAGATCTTCAGGATATTATTGCAATTTTGGGTATGGAAGAACTTTCCGATGAAGATAAGTTGACAGTGGCTAGAGCCAGAAAAATTCAGAAATTTTTGACACAGCCGATGTTTGTAGCCGAACCTTTTACGGCCCGGCCAGGTAAATACGTTAAAATAGAAGATACGGTTCGCGGTTTCAAAGAGATTCTTGAGGGAAAGCAGGATGATAAATCCGAAAATTCATTTTATATGGTAGGAGGAATTGAGGAGGTAAAGTGACTCACATAATTCAATAAATTGTGAGTCACCCCCGGGAGCTAAACGACGAGAGATCCCGTTACAATAAATTCAGATGCTGAAACGAGTTCAGGATGACAATACTAATATGTCGACTATTCATCTTAAAATTATTACACCGCAAAAAATTACCCTGGAAGCCGATGTATTATCGGTAACTGTGCCATCCGCAGAGGGAGAAATAACAATTCTACCGCACCACATAAACCTATTTAGTCTTCTCTACGAAGGAATTATCAAGATAAAACCTGAAAAATATTTAGCTATTGGTGGCGGATATGTAGAAACTGATGGAGATGAAGTCAATATTTTAGTCTCTCGAGCTTATGGTCAAGACAAGATAGATGCCAAAGCGACAGAAAGGGCAATCGAAGAAGCAAAGCAGATTTTAGAGAAAACAAAAAATGAATCAGAGCGTCAAAAGGCTATATTAACTCTCCGCCGGTCGTTGATCGACATGAAATTAATCAAAAGACGCAAAAGACAATCTCCATAATGAGCTATAATAGCAAATAGTATCTAGTATTTAGTATAAAGTATCCAGTATCAAGAAGCTTTCTTTTTTTTAGATTAAATACTTTATACTTAATACTTTTTTAAGCAATATGGCTTTAATTATTGTTGAATCACCCACAAAAGCGAGAACGTTTAACCGTATCATCAAGGATAATAAGAACTTTGTCTTTGCGACGATGGGTCATATCCGTGATTTGCCCCCCAAAAGAATCTCTATTGATTATAAGAATAAATTCAAACCGACCTATGAAATTATTGCCAAAAAAAGAAAAGTAGTAGCCGAACTAAAAAAACTTGCCAAGGAAAATAAGGAGATTATTCTGGCAACGGATCCTGATCGAGAAGGAGAATCAATAGCCTACCATGCTGCTTATTTGACCGGCCATATCAAAGAAAAATGGCCCAACGCCGAAATAATTAAGAACGGTCTAAACCTAAATCTGCAAAGAATAATATTTCACGAAATCACGCCTAGAGCGCTTAAGGAAGCTCTTGAAAAGCCTGAAAAGTTACGTTTGGATCTTGTTTATGCACAGCAGGCACGAAGGATTCTCGATAGGATAGTAGGGTACGAACTCTCACCGCTTTTATGGAAAAAAATAGGGAAAAACTGGCTATCAGCAGGACGCGTGCAGACTGTCGTTTTAAGATTAATCGTCGAGAGAGAAAAGGAAATAAAGAATTTTAAAATAGAAGATTACTATCAGATTTTCGGTTTTTTTGAAAGGGAAAAAAGGGAAAAAGATGTTGCTATAAAGGCAAAATTAATCAGCAAGGACGATATTCTCTATGAGCAAAAGTTCAGCCTGAGCCTTTTTGCTGGAGATTACCAGTATTCAAAAACAACCATCAATGGACAGAACGTCGATAAAATCAAAAAAGATTTAGAAGCAGGTGGGTATGACGTATCCGAAATTAAGGAAGAAATTCAACATAGATACCCGCCGCCACCATTTACAACTTCTTTGCTTTCACAAGACTCATTTTATAAATTCGGTTTTTCTTCGAAGATGACAATGAGATTAGCGCAGGATCTTTACGAACGGGGATTGATAACTTACCACCGTACGGATTCCTTCAATCTTTCAACGCAGTTTGTTTTTAAAGCCAAGGATTATATTTTAGAAAACTTCGGCAAAGATTATGCTTTGGACAAGCCAAGGGGATATAAAACCAGGTCTAAAATGGCTCAAGAAGCTCACGAAGCCATCCGGCCGACTAAATTAGATCCTAGCGCAGCCGAATCTGGAAAAGATCAAAAAATAACAATAAATCACAAAAAACTTTATAAACTGATATTTAATCGGGCTATTGCCACTCAGATGAAAGAGGCGTCGATAAAGCATCACACCATAACAATTCTCAGTAGTAAAGCTTATCTTTTCGAATCGGAACTTCAATTGGTGATATTTGACGGATTTTTAAAAATTCTCAACCCGGAATTTGTCAAGAGAAATAAAGTTCTACCTGATATTAAAAAAGATGATTCATTGCGATTAATCTCGCTTGACACTGTCGAAAACCAAACCAAACCGCCTCCTCGTTATAATGAAGCAACTCTTATCAAAACACTGGAAGAAAAAGGCATTGGCAGGCCATCGACTTATGCACCGATTATTTCACTGATTCAGGAAAAAAATTATGTAGAAAAAGAAAACAGATATTTTATGCCGACGCGCCTTGGTGAAACCATATCGGAATATTTGGCTAAATCCTTTCCTAATATTTTCGATCTTAACTTCACTGCCAAAATGGAGGAGGAATTGGACCTGGTTGCCGATGGAAAAATAGATACAGTTCGCTTATTGCAGGAGTTTAATTCTCCTTTCCAAAAAGACCTCTCACAAAAAAAGAAAGATGATACAAAAATTGACGTCGAAGAGGAGATAAAAGAGATCTGTCCAAGTTGTGGTTCGCCGTTAGTGGTAAGATATTCAAAGTTTGGAAAATTCATAGGTTGTAGCAATTATCCAAAATGTAAATTCACCAAACCATATCTTAAATTTATTCCAAATAAGATTTGTCCCGAAGACGGAGGAAGAGTAGTATTGAAATTTTCTAAAAAAAGAAAACGATTTTTCGGTTGCGAGAATTATCCAAAATGCACTTGGTCGGCGTGGAAGTTAACTAAATAGTATCTAGTATTAAGTATTTAGTATTTAGTATGAATACAAAAATCAGATCTTTTACCCAATTAAATGCATGGAAAAAAGCACATAGGTTTGTGCTTTTCATATATAAAATAACCAAAACATTTCCAAAAGAAGAATTATACGGTTTAGTCAACCAGATGAGAAGAGCTGCTGTTTCTATCACGAGTAATATTGCAGAGGGGTTTTATAGAAGAACATCAGAGGATAAAAATCATTTTTATTACACTTCATTAACATCGCTAGCAGAAATTCAGAATCAGTTAATTATTTCAAGAGATTTAAATTATATTTCTAATACTGTATTTCAAGAAGCTGCTAAATATTCTATCGAAGTTCAAAAGTTAATAAATGGTCTTATTAAATCTTCTAGTACGAAGAGTTTTTAAAACTAGATACTTTATACTTAATACTAAATACTTATTTCTATGATTGGAAAAATTAAAGGAGAACTTGTTGAAATTGATGGAAATCTGGGACTGATTATGACATCGGGAGGGGTTTTTTATCAGGTCTATCTTACGCCGTCGATTTTAAAAAATTATAAAAAAAAGATCGAAGTTGAAGTCTATACCTATTTACAGGTAAGAGAAGATGCTCTGGTTTTATTTGGCTTTGAGAGCAAGGCAGAATATGATTTTTTTAAATTACTCCTGGGAGTTTCTGGCGTAGGCCCAAAAACAGCCTTTTCCATCATCTCTTTTTCTCGGATAGACGACATAACTGAGGCAGTAAAAAAAAATAGTACGGATTATTTTAGTAGAATTCCTGGATTAGGTAAAAAGACTGCGCTTAAGATAATTTTAGAGCTTTCAGAGAAACTTGATGCCGAGTTTAAATTGGAAAAGATGTACTTATCAGAAGATGATAAAACCGTTGTCGATGCTTTGGTTTCATTAGGTTTTAAATCAAATGAAGCTAAAAAAATTCTTGGCCAACTACCTAATAAAATCTCCATCGAGAATAAAATCAAAGAGGCTATCAGATTGGCAACCAATCCTAAAAATTAATATATATTTTTAACCTATGAAAGAGCAAAAAGTCTGGCGGGGTGAATCAGATTTAAGACCGCAGAAACTTTCCGATTATATCGGCCACAAAAACGTCGTAAAGACGCTTCGCTTATTTATCGATGCAGTAAAAAACCGTGGCGCATCAACAGAGCATTTACTTCTTTACGGGCCGCCTGGGATCGGTAAAACTACCTTAGCCTATATCATAGCACGGGAACTTGGTGGCGAAATTAAAATTACCTCAGGTGCAGCTATTACTAAAACAGGGGATTTGGCTGCAATTTTAACCAACTTAAATAAAAACGACGTTTTTTTTATTGATGAAATCCATAGGCTACCTAAACCAGTTGAGGAGCTTTTGTATCCTGTGATGGAAGATTTCTCGCTTGATCTAATAATTGGCAAAGGTCCTGCGGCAAGAACCGTTCGTTTGCCTATAGCTAGTATCACACTTGTTGGCGCAACCACAAAACTAGCTTTGCTTTCGGCGCCACTAAGAGACAGGTTTGGATTGATATTGAGAATTGATTATTATTCCCATGATGAGATTGTTGACATTGTCAAGCGATCAAGCCAAATACTAAAATTGCCAATCACAGACAATGCAGCTTCTGAGATTGCTAAAAGATCAAGAAGGATTCCCCGAGTAGCCAACAGAATATTAAAACGAGCCAGAGACATGTTTGAGGTAGATAAACACAAAATAATTGACGATTTGATGCTGAAGCAGCTTTTTGCTCTTTTGGAGATTGACGAACGTGGACTAATGTCGGTTGATAGAAAGTACCTCCTTTTATTAATAAAAAAATTCCAAAATGCTCCAGTTGGATTAGACACTATTGCCTTGTCTTTATCAGAAGATAAAAGGACAATAGAGGAGTTTATTGAACCATATCTGATGCAGATTGGTTTTATTAAAAAAACTGCCCGGGGAAGAGTAGTTACTGGTCAGGCTTTTGAGCATCTGGGACTTAAATTGTCATTGTCTTCACCAGCTATGAGACAGGAGAAACTGGTATAATTTAAAGATTAGCCTGGGTGGCGGAATTGGTATACGCGCAGGACTTACCCAGAACCACATAGGGTTCTGGGTACCCCAAACCCAGCGTGGTTTGGGGTAAAATCTTGTTATGAACTACGTATACGTTTTGAAATCATCAACAAGAATTTATATTGGTAGAACGAGTAAGCTTAAGGAGAGAATAAATGAACATTTTAAAAGAAAAACATGGACTACTAGACGATTTAAAAAGTTAGAATTAATTTTTTATGAGGCATTTAAAGATAAAATAGATAGTATAAGAAGAGAGAGATATTTTAAAACATCAAAAGGTAAGTCGTCATTAAAACAGATAATAAGAGAGTCTTTAAAATAGCCTGGGTGGCGGAATTGGTATACGCGCAGGACTTAAAATCCTGTAGCTGCATAAGCTGTGAGGGTTCGAGTCCCTCCTCAGGCACCATTTGGGAAATTGCGAAATCATTGGGTACGACGCTCGCAACGCCGCCGCCCGATGCGAGCGCCGCAATGTGAAGGAAAAAAGAAAATTGATCAGGAGGTGGCGGGGTGTTTCAGTGAGTGGGAGTTAGTCTAAACTTGACAGGCTGATAAAATAGAGATGATTGAGTAATTTGAACACTCTTATCAAGGCACTCGGTGAAAACAGAGCCAAAAGGGACGAGAGCCTGTCGCACCATACAACATTGGGAATCGGAGGGAAGGCAGATGTATTTTTCAAAAGAGGTATTAAAATAATTACAAAAAAAACTTTTTATATGTCCCTATCTTCCAAAAGAAATATTACCCTTAGCGAAAATAAATTGACATGGTGGAAAAAAGCGAAATTTGGAATGTTTATTCATTGGGGACTTTATTCTTATTTAGGGGGAATCTGGAAGAGTAAAAAAACAAACTATTACAGTGAGTGGATAATGAACACTTTAGATATTCCCGATTCCGAATATTCAAAAGTTGCTGATAAATTTAACCCTATAAAATTTGATCCCTATAAATGGGTTAAAACAGCAAAATTAGGAGGTATGAAATATCTCATTTTTACGGCAAAACATCATGAAGGATTTTCTATGTTTGATTCCAAATTAACTGACTACAATATAGTTAAGGCATCTCCCTACAAACACGACGTCGTATCAGAACTATCCCAAGCCTGTAAAAAGGAAGGGTTAAAATTTGGTGTTTATTATTCTTTATTAGATTGGCATCGGACTAAATCTCCCGGCACTTTTGGTTCACTTTTTGAGAAATCAGATAAATATTTTAAGTTTGTTAAGGGTCAAATTAGAGAACTTTTGACAAACTACGGAGATATATCAGTATTATTTTTTGACGGAGACTGGATGCTTACTTGGAATAAAAACAAAGGTAGAGAACTGGAAAAATTAATTAGAAAATTACAACCAAATATAATCATTAACGACAGAATTGGTAAAAGGCCTTATACATACTACGTTCCGATTATTAAATCCATATTCTTGCAAAAACCAAACATCGGCGACTACTCTACTATCGAACAGGCTGTTCCTTTTTTCAAACAAAGTTTTAACTGGGAAAGTAATATAACTATAAATGATTCTTGGGGTTATAAAAAATTTGATAACAACTGGAAATCTGCATCAAAGATAATTTCAATTTATGAAAAAGCATTACGGTTTAAAGGCAATCTGCTTTTAAATATTGGACCTGATGGAGATGGTAATATTCCCGTTTCCTCGATTAAAATTCTAAAAGAGATAGGAAAAAGGATGTCAGAGAGTTAAATATTTAAGTATAGTTGTCAAATAATACGGCTATTTATCTGACTATAAGATATTCAATCAGTTTTGCTTTCCGATGAAGTTTTAACCCTCGATGAGTCCTAACGGCGTCATTTAAATGACCAAAAAACCCATCTTAAGAAAGATTGGTATCTCTCGTACCAGAAGTCCAAAAGAAACTCAAAAACATCTGACTTGCCTCTGTTTTTGGTTTGTTTGTGAGGTAGCGACGGACAATCTGTTTCTGGTGGAACTGGCACATTTGGACTGGATATTTATCTGATAGAGCCTCAAATACTCCTTTTCTTCCATCAACAACAATCCCGTCAATGATAAATCCGCGGACTTCAAGGAAATCTATAGCCAAAACGTAATCGTCTATGGTTTCATAGGGAATACGTTTGAAGTAGATATTTTTCTTCAGGTACCAGTCGCGGATCACAAGATAAACGCATACACGCCTAAAGTAAACACAGTCCATAATAACCATGATGTGACTTTGTTTGTTTTGAAAAGACCGTAAGCAGCTTAAACATTTGATGGACATTTTTAACCATTAGTGGCACAATCGGACAACGAAAACAGAGCATAAAAGCATTAGGAGAATAATTTTAAAATATATTTTTTGATTAATTTCGTATCGAGATTAACTAGATCATCACCAAGGAATTTCAGACCATCAGCCTCTTTAATTAAATTCAGAAGTCTATAAATCTGACTTTCGTTTAAACCGTATGATCTATCGCAAATAAATACGTCAGGGTCTAATTGCCAAAATTTTTTCGTCTCTTTTCTTAATTTGAGGTTTTGTTCGAGTTGACCAAGAGTTTTTTTATGAATAAAGGAATTTAAAATAGGGATATTTCTTAAATAAGGGATGACTATATCTTCGCTGATGCGCATTGCATCTGTACTGCCTAGAGCAGGAGCCAGCGGACAGCCGCAGGCAATAAAATAGACTCTTGGGTAAGTTTTTTTAATTCGCTTTAAAAAATCGGCCAGCAATTTGTCAGGAAATTCGGCATCTGAAAAGTCGGGATTAAAATGTTGAGCGTAGAGAAAATCAAGCTTTAGAAGCTGATAACCCCAATCGTTTATTAAAGTATCTATAACATTTACTAGATAGTCTTGTACATCTTTTAAGCCTAGGTTTAAAACCCAGTTTTTTCTAGGAAGTAAATTATCGATTGGTATGAGTTTGTTGCCATCAAGAAAGGAACCGTCTTTGTTTTTTATTAACCAGTCAGCATGCTTTTGGGCAAAGATCGAGTTTGAACTTACAAGAAATGGGGAAATCCATAAGCCAGGTTTTAAGCCGAGTTTTTTGATTTTTTGAGCCAAAATTTTCATGCCTTGAGGAAACTTACTTAGGTTTGGCTTTAACCAATCACCCCTGCTTGTCCAACCCTCGTCTATAATGACATAATCTAAGGGAAGAAGATTCTTATTTTTAGCAATCCATTCTGCCTGATTTATAATAATATTGGAGTTAATGTTTTGACCAAAAGCGTACCAAGAGCACCAACCTGTTGGCGCTGGTTTTAATTTAATTTTGATTTTAGTTAGATAGGCTGAGTCTGCTTTGGCAAAAGGCGAGAAATTTCTTATTGGGATTTTAATTTTTGTTGGATAAGCAGGGCTCCAAGATTGCCAACCCTTTATTTCTATTTTAGATAAATTTTTTTTATTATTCACTGGTTTTACTTACTAATTTTTCAAATAAATTTTCTAGATCATCAATAGACTTTTTAAGCGAGTATTTTTGAGAGGAAAGTAGTGCTTCTTTGCCCATTTGCATTCGTATTTTTGTATTTAACATAAGCTTTTTTAGTTGCTGGTTAAATTGTAAATCGCTATTTGCCAAAAGACCATTTTTTTCATGGCTGATAAAATCTTTAGGACCAGGAACGTTAAAACTAACTACGGGTAAACCAGCTGATAATGCCTCCAAGATTACGCAGGCTTGTGTATCTAATTTCGAAGGATAGGCAAAAATATCTGCCAGAGTGTAGAACTCTGCTATTTTATTGTGTTCGATTGCACCTAAAAATTGACAGGACTCGCTTATTTTTAAGAATGAAGCTAAATTTCTTAAATATTGTTCTTCTGGACCTTCACCAACCAGACAAAGAGTAAAGGGAATTTTTAAATTAATCTTGCCTATAATTTTTAATAATGAGTCTAGGTTTTTTTCTCTGGATAAACGCGCTACGCAAAGAATAATTAGTTTGTCTTGGCTGAGACCGTATTTTTTACGTAATTTGCTTTTGCTTTGATTTTGCATAAACATCGATTCCCTTACTGAGGGGATTACACTAAAAGGAGTAAATATTCCTTGAAGGGTAAGAATTTTTTTTACCGAGTCTGTTTCAACGATAAGGTGGTTTGATTTGGTAATAGTATTGTAAACGCTTTTTGAAACTTGATCCGAAACTAAATTTAAAGGAAAAGCGGAGGAAAAAGTTGTAATATAGCGGGAATAATGGGAATGGTAAAAAAAAACAGCAGGAGATTTATAGCGTCTGGCCAGGTAAAGAGATATATCCCCTAGGTAAAAAGGGTGATGAAAAAATACTAAATCAAACTCTTCTCTTAAGATTAAATAAATTAATAGACTTGGAAGAGGCAGCATAAGGGGGTAGTCTTTATATATTGGATTAGAAAATGACAACAGCCTGATTACTCCTTTCTCCTTTTTTTGTTTCGGGTGTCTGGGCGCAATTAGTTTAACGCTATGGCCCCTTTTTTCCAGCTCTCGCTTTTGTAAAGCCGCTGTTACGGCTACACCATTGATGCTGGGCGTATATGTAGCTGTTAAAATAAGAATTCGCATAGATAATTTAATAAAATATTATAGCTTTATCTGATAAAATAATCAGTATGACCTTACTATCTAGCGAATTTGATAAAATTTGCTTATACGAACGGGTTCCGTAGTACTTGGCTTGCCTCCTTAGCTTAGTGGTAAAGCAGCGGTTTTGTAAACCGTCGATCGCAGTTCGATTCTGCGAGGAGGCTCAAAAAAGCAAGGCAAGCTAGTTACTAAGAGTGTAATTAATATTAGCGCTCGTAGCTTAATGGATAGAGCAATTCCCTTCTAAGGAATAGGTTGAGCGTTCGACTCGCTCCGAGCGCACTTCGATCTCGATTTATACGTGTCTGTCTGGGGAGTACTTAAAATGAAGAAAAAAGAAAAAAAGATCATCCCAGTTATTGTAGCGGTGATACGAAAAAACCAGAGATATCTTCTTACCAAGAGAAGACATAACGATGGCAGGTTTAATAACAAATGGCAGTTTCCCGGTGGAGAGTTAGAGTATGGCGAGAAAATCTATACCTGTTTAAAGCGAGAAGTCAAAGAAGAACTAAACCTAGATATAAAAAAAGCCAAATTAATACCAATTATTTATGAAGCTAAACGATATGATTGGCACGGATTACTTTTTCCCTATCTTTGTCAGTTGAATAAAGGCGAACAAAATATTAAATTAGACGACGAAGCTTCCGATTATAGGTGGTTTTTAGCCAGCGAAATTAAGAAGTTAAAACAGTATCTTCCAGGATTAAAAGAGATTTTAAAAGAAGTGGATAAGGTTAATTTTTGAAATCTTGGTGGGTCGGAGAGGACTTGAACCTCCACGCCTTGCGGCACAGCCTCCTCAAGACTGCGCGTATACCAATTCCGCCACCGACCCAAACACCAGATAAATCAGAAGAGATCGTCTGAATTATTATATCACTTCCTTTTGATCGTGTAAACGTAGGGAAAATAGAAGAAGATTGCTGGCATATCGTCAACTACAACTCTTTGAAACTCTTGATAATAGGTTTTTCTTTCTGCGAGTGAATTGGTATTTCTTCCGTCTTCCAAGAGTTTGTCGATTTTTACATTTTTGTAACCTCCAATGTTGCCCTGTGTTTGAGTCGAGTGCCAAAAAAAATATTGATCGGGATCTTGTGGCACATTCCAAAAAGCCAAAAAAAGATCAAAGTTATCAGGCTTTTCCGAAGAGGCCAGATTTAAATTAATCCTAAGACCCGTATCTTTGAGAGCTTTGACAATAATATCTGCGTCATTTAAATAATCGTAATAAGTAAAGAAATTTAATTCCGAAGCACCACTGGCAGTAACGGCTTTTTTAAGAACTTTTTCTGCCGAAAATTGATCAAAAACCGGATTTTTCTGATTAAGGTTGTACGCCCAGGAAATTGGCGCAATAGGACTCAAAGCGACCTCGCCAGAATCTTTAAATTTTAATTTGTCTACGGCCATATTTAGCGCTTGTCTTACTTCTTTTTGTTTTAAGAGGGGACTAGTAAAATTAAAAAATAAAGTTAGAAGCCTATTGTAGTCTGTTGATTTACTGATAGTTGAGTTTTTCCATTTTTGAAATATATCGGCGAAACTTTTTTTGCTAAGAGTCATTTGGTTTATTTCTCCTAGTTTATAAGCATTAATAAGATCTGATTCTGTTCGATAAAATTTATAGATTATAAACGGTATATTTTTTTTATTTGGACTTAAGGTAAGTTCAACAATAGATCCATAGCGAGATTTGATCCTATCGACTCTATATAGTCCGGCAACGCCAATCAGCGGAAAGCGAAGAATGGGTTTTTTAAGAAAGGTGGGAAAGATAGGAAGAGGTTTTTTTAATCTAAAATAAATTGTCTTATCATCAAGGACTTTTGTTTCTACGTCTTTGAATTGAAAGTCGATATCATGCGCGCTAAATTTTTTTCCATCTGACCAGATAAGACCGTCTCGTATGTGGAAGCGGTATTCTTTTTGTCCATTTGCTACTTCCCAAGTTGAAGCAATAGTAGGAATAAATTCACCTTTTTCATTGATGAAAAGAAGGCCGTTGGAGATTTTACTGATAATGTCGTCGGGCAATGAATTAAATTGATATTCTCCAACCACTCCTATAATTTCTTTTTTGGCAAGAAAAATTGTCTGGATATAGGGAGAAAAAGATATAAAGCTGACAATCAGAATAAAACTTAAGAAAAAGCTAAGCAAAATAATTTTAAGCTGTTTTTTTACAAACTCAATGGATAACCAATAATAATAGCGAAATGTTTTCTTTAAAAGCATAGAAAAAAAGAATTACCGCGTTAGTGAAAATTCGCTTTAATTTGTGGTAATTCTATTTCACAAATAAATTAATTAAAGAAATTACGAAGAATATTATAATTAAAAACACAGTAAGCCGCAATGTAAGCTTCTCAATACCTCTTCTGGTTTGAAATAACTCACCACCACCGCCCCAGGCGCTGCCTAATCCTGCTCCTCTTCCCTGGATTAAAATAAGGATGACGACCAAGATGCTTAAGGCAATATTGACTAGCAATAAGATATTTCTCATAGAATTAGTTCTAAAATATTAATTATTAATGATAAGGAGAAAGAAGATAAGAAAACGTTGGTTATATAATTTATCTCAACAGGTTTTACTACTAGACCACCAAATGTTAATCCTAAAAATTTCCAGGCTTTTATCTCAACCAAAGAGAAATGGGAAATAAAAACATAAAATAAAATAAAATAAATAAGCGAGGAGAGAAGGCCGAGAGTAATGAAGTTGACGGGCAACAAGATTATTTTGCTGATGGGTAAAACTAGATAATAAAATAAGGCTATTAAAAGGATAGTCCTAATGAAGATATAAGGTGTAAAGTTGACTTTAAATCCTTGATTCCAAAGCGAAGTTAGATATAGAGCCAGCGCTGAGAAAATTAGCATTCTAGTTATTTTTTTCATAATTTATTATAGCATCATCCTTTTAGTTCTTAAGAGTAAGTGGTATTTTCTAGCAAAGCGATGGGCTTCGTCGCGTAGAGACCTGATTAAGTTGAAACCAAGATCATGGGGACTGGGTCGTAGGGTAACAAGTTTGTCTGTTGCGCTTATTACAATTCGGTCAGGCTGTTTGGCAATACCAATAAGCTTGGGATTCCAGGTTCTATTTCCTCCTAAAACAGCCATTTCCTCTGTTGTCTTTGCCAGCAAGGTTTTGACTTTAAGCACTTGTGGCGTTCCGCCGTCGACTACGATAAGATCGGGTTTATCCCAATTTTGTTTAAATCTTCTGAGGAAAACTTCTTCCAACATCTCCAAATCGGACTTGGCAGTATGGCTTTTAATTCTAAAGCGTTTATATTGGGATTTATCTGGTAATCCATTTATAAAAACAATCATTGAGGCGGTTGCGTCTTTTTGAAACAAATTACTGATATCATAACACTCAATACGATGAAGCTTTTCTAATCTTCTAAAATACACCTTTAAGGTGTTAAGTAGATTGTCGAGAGCCTCTGAAGATCTATTAAAATGGGTAGATATATCAGCTGAAAAATGGGTTTGATAAATTAATCGTTCAAACCTTTGAATTTTGTTTCTAAGTAGCAAGGCTTGTTCGTATTGTTGATTTTTTGTTAGATTTTTAAGTATTTTAAATGAATTTTGTAAAACTAGTAGGACGTCTCCTTGGAGGATTCGAATAACTTGTTTGATATTATTACGATATTGTCGTTTTAAAATTATTCTGGTTTTTTTATCCGAAAGGGAGATGATTTGATTTGGGCAGGGCTTGCATAAACCGATTTTTGCATAAAAACAAGACCTTTGGCTAATAATTTTTTGCTGGCAAAAAGGAAAGATTTTTCTAATGCTTCCTAAAATATCCTCGACATCTTTTTTCGAGGGAAAAGGACCGAAATAGAGTGATTTACGGTCATTCTCGCGTCTAGTAGATAAGACCTTAGGAAAGTCAGCTTTAGAGGTAATTTTGATATAAAGATAGCTTTTGTCATCTTTCCAGCGGCTATTGTATTTTGGATGATATTTTTGGATTAGCGAAGATTCCAAAAGAAGCGCTTTGAACTCAGAATCGGTAATTTGATAGCCGATTTTATCGCAATTTTTAATGATGAGTGCTTCTTTCGGGTCAAGTTTAGCATTTTCCAAGTGTGAACGAATTCTTGCCCTCAGTGAAATAGCTTTACCAATATAGAGAGGTTTATCTCCTTTTTTAAAAAGATATACGCCGGTTAGGTTGGGGACAGAGGAGAAACTGAGATTTTTAAAGGGTAATAATTGCATAGTTATTGGCAACTGGTTTATTTTACACTTCGTTTCTTAAGGGTGAAGATGATTAATATCAACCCGGAAATTAGCAGAAGGCTATATGAGATTTTTACTGCCAATTCATAATAAAAAGGTACAATCTTAAACTTGGCAACTATTGACTGGTTTTGGGGAAAGTTTATAGTGAAATCTCCTTCAGTTTTTTTCTTTCTTTCTTTTGCGCTTATCGAAAAAGACAAGGTTTTTTTTTCAAAAGGGGCCAGAGGAGGCAAAATTAAGGAGGGAGGATCAACTTTAAGATTGACGCTACGAATTGGGAAGCCATTTGAACTAAAATAGGTATTGCCTTTGTTTTGGATAGTTAGCTTAAACTGATAGGTTTGAGAGCTATTTATTTGTTTGGGGAAAGAATCAGACTGTATAGCTAATTTTTGTAATTCTTTAGGAATTTTGTTGGTTGGAGAGATGGAAACATCACGAGAATCTTCAATTTTATAAGTGCCTGCTGGTAGAGGATTTTCAGGGTCTTTTCCATGAATGGCAAAGGTGATATGGTTTAAATCAAAGGAGGAGAAGTAGTCTATGCCTGAGGTGTTTTCCCAGGTTGGATCAACCGGCTGCCAAATTTCTAATTCTGTATCAAAATACTCCGGCCAGGAATGAAGAATGTCAGAGACAAGAGAAAGTGGTCTAATTGATGGATCCTGTGAGAAGCCATAGCCTTGAATTTCTCTAGCATATATTCCTTTTCGGCGAGCAATCGCTATGAAAAGGTCGGTAAACTCCATGCAGACTGCTTTATCGGGATTTGTTAAGACCGAATCAGCGCCAAGCCTGATATTTTCTGTTTTTACTTTATCATAATCATAGTTTAATTTGTTGGTAACATAAGAATAGATTTCTTTCGGGTTGGCAGAAATTTCGTTGATTGCTTCAGCCTGAGAAATCTTCCAATATTTAGATTCAGATAAAAGATATTTTTTTTGATCTAAAAATTTTTTTCTTTCGTGTTCGATGAAATTTTCTCTCCTTTTTGAGAAAACTGAAATAGTACCTTTAAATGAAATTGTTTTTAATTCTTGCGGTTTTAAGAAATACCTGCCAAGAAAGTTGCCATCTGAGTCAGTTGATACCGAAACAGGTTCGGGGTCGATTTCATCGAGATATATTTTTTGATAGAGAGTATCTGGTGGAAAGGCTACCTCGGTATAAACCGGTACTAGTTTCGGATTTTTTAAGTGGTAGGCGAGTTCGGTTTGATAATATTGGATATCGCCAAATACGGCATAAACTGTCTTGGTTGAAGGATTATTCCAGGTTATGGTATTTCCGTTAATACTATCTGGCTTAGGTTTGGCAATTGAAATGCTTTTTTGGGAATTTTGCGGCAGATGAACAAGAATTTTATAGTTGTTATCTTTTCTATCTTCAACGGTAGGAATAATAACTTCCCAGATATTGCCATTTAGATTAAAAAGATTATCTTGATAAAATTCTAAGTAGAGATTATTTACAGAACCTTTGCCAGTTTTTGGCTGGGAAAATTCTAAAGCTATTTTCGTATAACCATCGGATGGAGAAATTTGGGGTGAGAGTAGGGTGTAATCATCATAGGCTTTTATCTCTCTGATGCTGAATGATTTAGGAAATCCAATAGAGAATTGCTTTACATAAACGTCTGCTCTGAAATTGGTTATAGCTATAGAAAATCTTACTTTGCTATTTAATCTATTTTCTTTCTCGCTTAAAAAATATTCGACTTGGTAGTCGTTGCGAAAATCTTGAGAATAAGACCTGGTAGCAAGAAGTAAGTAGAAAGTAGTAACTAGAAATATATATAGACATTTTAAAAAAAATTGTTTCATCTTGATATTTTGCTTAAATATTGGCCAGTAAAAGATTTCTTTTCTTTTAGGATACCATTAATTTCTCCCTGGTAGACAATGTTTCCACCCTTATCACCGCCTTCTGGGCCAAGATCAATGATGTATTGACAATTTTTGATTACATCGAGGTTATGCTCAATAATTATGACCGTATTGCCAAGATTGACCAATTGACGCAATGTATTGAGGAGTTTTTCTATATCATAGAAATGGAGCCCTGTCGTTGGTTCGTCTAAGATATATAAGGTGTTGCCGGTTGTTTTTTTAGATAATTCATGCGCCAGTTTAATTCTTTGTGCTTCACCTCCTGAGAAGGTTGGGGCTGGTTGACCCAGTTCAACATAATCAAGTCCAACATTTTTCAAAAAAATTAGTTTTTGCTGAATATGAGGATGATTGCTAAAAAAATCTGAAGCTTCCTCAACGGTCATTTTTAAAATTTCAAAGATGTTTTTACCTTTGAATTTCACTTCCAACGTCTCTTGGTTATACCTTTTGCCAGAGCAGATATCACACTTTACATAGACATCAGGCAAAAACTGCATCTCAATTTTAACCACTCCAGCGCCTTGACATTTTTCACAACGTCCACCTTTTAAATTAAAAGAAAATCTGCCTTTTTTATAACCTTTGATCTTGGCATCGGTAGTTTGGGCAAAGATCTCTCTCACTTCGTCAAAAAATCCAACATAGGTTGCAGGATTTGAACGGGGAGTTCGGCCGATTGGGGACTGATCAACCAGGTAAATTCGATCTAAATAATGATAACCTTCAAGATGTTTATATTTACCTATTTTTTCTTGATAATATCCCTCGAGATAATATTTTAAAGCAGAATAAAGTGTCTTAACGATAAGAGTTGATTTACCTGAACCTGAAACTCCGGTTATGGCAACCATGTTTCCCAAAGGAAAGCGAGCAGTAATTTTTTTTAAATTGTATTCTGATGCACCGGATAAAACCAATTGACCTTTATTTTTATTCAGTCCATTTATTTTTGTTTGGATTTTTCGTTTACCAGACAAAAATTGAGCAGTGAGTGAGAGAGTGGATTTCTGTTTGGTCAGAGAGGTGAGGGGGCCGCTAAAAATGAGCTTGCCTCCGTGTTTGCCAGCATAGGGTCCAAGTTCTATGATGTGTTCTGCCGCCTCGATTGTTTCTTTATCGTGTTCAACAACTAAGATAGTATTGCCAAGTTGTTTAAGCTTGTAAAGCGTTTGAATAAGAGCCGAGACGTCTTTGGGATGAAGTCCAATTGAAGGTTCGTCAAGCACATAAAGAACACCGGTGAGACCTGTGCCAATTTGGGAAGCTAGACGTATACGCTGAAGTTCGCCACCAGCCAGAGTTTTGGCAGGACGACCAATCGATAAATAGGATAAGCCGACATTGTTTAAAAATCTTAGTCTGGAGAGAATCTCCTTGAAGATTGACGCAGCAACCTCTTTTTCATACGGATTATCTAGGCTAAGAGCGTAAGTAAGATAATAATCCATAAGAGCGTCAACAGACATTTTTGAAATTTCTGCAATATTTTTTTTATCAATAGTTATTGACAAAACTTCTGGTTTTAATTTATCGCCCTGACACGAAGGACAAATTTCCTCTCTCAGATATTTTTGAATTTCCGCGACAGTATAGTCTCCTTCTGATTCAAAATACCTTCTTTCAAGTTCTGCCGTAACACCAGTGAATTTTTCATAGATGGCTGTTTGCTTTCCAAAACGGTTTGTTCCAACAACACGGTAGACTTTATCTGTACCGTAAAGAAGAATGTCCAGTTTTTCTTTGGCTAGTTTATTGATAGGAATATCTAGATCTATATTTTCCTCATGGGCGACTTGTTTTACTAGTCTGATATACCAGGTTTCAGCCAAAAAAAATTTAGAAAAAGGGATAACGCCTCCTTCGTTGATGGAAAGAGTTTTGCTTAAAATAAGCTCAGGATCTACTCTATATAGAGTTCCTATACCTTTACATTTTTCACAGGCACCCAAGGGTGAATTAAAGGAAAACATCCGTGGTTCAATCTCAGGTAGAGATAAATTACAATTAGGGCAGGCAAATTTTTCTGAATAGAGATGTTGGTTAAATATAACCAAACCATCAGAAAGATTTGTCGCTTGTTCTATAGTCTGGTTTAAGGAAGAGCGAAGGTTGGACTGATAGATCGGATCTTTAAAATCTTTGTAGCCAATTGAGAGATGTTGAATTAAGACATTTATAGTATGCTTGTTGGTCTTAGCTAAGGAAAGATCAGAACTGATTTCAATCTCTTGATTGTCAACTTGAGCTTTAGTGAATCCTTTGGAAAGCAAGTTGGCAAACAAATCTTTAAATTGGCCTTTTTGACTTCTCACAACCGGCGAATAGATGAAATATGAGTGCGGTTTGATTTTATCTGAAGAAACGGCTTTTGCAATTTCTTTAAATACTTTGGTTACTATCTCGTCAACCGACTGTTTAGATATTTCTCTACCACAATTTGGGCAGTGGGGATGACCGATACGTGCAAAAAGCAACCTCAAGTAATCATAAATTTCTGTGATCGTCCCGACTGTAGACCTTGGATTGTGTGAAACGGTTTTTTGATCAATAGAAATAGAAGGTGAGAGTCCTTCGATGAGATCAACGTCAGGTTTATCCATCACGCCCAAAAATTGTCTGGCATAAGTTGAAAGCGACTCGACATATCTTCTTTGTCCCTCGGCATAGATTGTGTCAAAAGCTAAAGAAGATTTGCCCGATCCGGAAACACCGGTAATAACGATGAATTTGTTTTTTGGTATATCAAGATTTATGTTTTGCAGGTTATGTTGACGGGCGCCTCTTATTTTTATGAAATCCATAATTTTTTTTTGGATTAATAAATTTATTAACTCGTTAACCCTTTTAAATCATTAACCTTATTTCTTATTTTTATAGCCAATTCAAAATTCAGATCGTCAGCCTGTTTTTTCATCTCTTTTTCTAAGTTTTTAATAACTCTTTTTTTATCATAGGGTGTTAAAGACTCAGGTTTTATTTCCTGTAAAAGTTTTTCACCGTATTGTTTGATTGATTTGTCCAAAAAAAGGAAGGTTTCTTTTGGGTTGATAATTTTTTCGCGTACAGGTTTATATACAGAGTAGGGTATTATCTTGTGGAGTAAATTATATTCTATTTGATATTTTCTTCTTCTTTGGATTTCTCTAACCGCCTCTTTAATCGAGCGGGTAATCTGGTCTGCATAGATAATAACTTCTCCTGTTTTATTTCTGGCTGCTCTTCCCATAGTTTGAATAAGAGCGGTTTTTGACCTCAAGAAGCCTTCTTTGTCGGCGTCAAAGATGGCAACCAAAGAGACCTCTGGAAGATCTAAGCCTTCACGCAATAGATTTACCCCAATTAGTACATCAAACGCATTTTTTCTTAAGTTGTCGAGTATATCAGATCGCTCCAGTGTCTGAATATCCGAGTGTAGATAGGATGCTCTTATTTTTTTCTCTTTTAAATATTCGCTAAGGTCTTCGGCTATTTTTTTCGTGAGTGTGGTGACAAGGATTTTTTGACCTGTTTTGATACGTTTAGCTGCCTCAGCTAATAGATCGGTTACTTCTCTTTTTGCAGGTCGGATGAATACTTTAGGGTCAATAATTCCGGTTGGACGAACAAGTTGTTCTGCTATAGCGTTTTCTTGATTCACAAAAATTTTTTTAAATTTATTAATATTTTTTACATTTGCTAGTTGATTTTTGATATTTGATATTTTTTGTTCCCACTGATTCGGGGTCGCTGAAACATAAATGATCTGGGGAGGAATTCGATAAAATTCGTCAAACTTAAGCGGTCTATTATCAAAAGCGGCTTTTAATCTAAAGCCAAAGTCAATCAAAGTCTTTTTTCGTGAATGGTCGCCGTTGTACATACCATGAAGTTGCGGAACGGTCATATGAGATTCATCAATAAAAACTAAAAATTTGTCAGCGTAAGCTTTTTTAAAATAATCAAGTAGGGTATAGGGGGGTTCCCCAGGTTGCCTGTCATCAAAATAACGCGAATAGTTTTCTATACCATTGACATAGCCAACCTCTTTAATCATCTCAAGATCGTAGTTTACCCGACGAATGAGTCGTTCAGCTTCTGCAATTTTAGCTTGTGATTTAAGTAAATTTGCTTCTTGTTTAAGATCGTTTCGTATTTCCTGTTCTGAATCCTTAAAAATAAGAGGGTCGGTAAGGTAATGCTTAGCAGGATAGATAATTATTTTATCGATTTGGGCTGTCTTATCAGCATCTTTAACCTCGGGAGTTAAAGATGGTCTTGGGACAGTATCATTTTTATTTTTCAGTAAATTTTTTCCTGTTAATGGTTCAAATTTTGTAATCTTCGAAATTAGGTTATCTTTAGAATGGAGCCGATATCCATAATCTTCATAAGCTGGATATATATCCAGGTAATCCCCTCGAATTCTAAAAGTTCCCCTTTTAAATTCAAATTCTGACCGGTCATATAACAATTCAACCAGACGCTTACTAATTTTATACCAATCTGCTTGATCGCTAATTTTTATTTCAGCTGTGAATTTGCTATATTCGACAGATGAACCGATATTATAGATGCAAGATACCGATGCTATGACAATAACGTCATTTCTGGTTAAAATATTGGTCGTAGCCTGAAGTCTAAGTTTATCGATAAGTTCGTTAATTTCGGCTTCTTTTTCGATATAGGTATCGGTTTGAGGAATATAGGCTTCTGGTTGATAAAAATCGTAATAAGAGACAAAGTAAGAGACTGCATTTTGGGGGAAAAAGTCTCGCATTTCCTGATATAGTTGGCCTGCCAAAGTTTTATTATGTGAAATAACTAGAGCCGGTCGATTAAGTTTTTCAATAATATTTGCCATCGTAAAGGTTTTCCCCGATCCCGTTACTCCAAGTAATACCTGGTTTTTTAGACCTAATTTGATGCCTTGGCTTAACTTTTCTATGGCTTGCGGTTGGTCACCGGTGGGTTTAAAGGTTGAGGTAAGTTTAAACATAATAATCTGTGAACAATTTATTTAAATTCGCAGCTTTAAGTTAAATATGATTCTAGAAATTTATCTTGGGGATAAATTATAGTCAACCAATCATTTTAGCAGGTTTTGCAATAAAAATCGAGGGTTAAAAGTTGTATTTAAAGAGTACAAGAAGGGATCAAATCGAAAAAAGTAACCTATACGATACGGCCGTGGTCGGATAGGTAACTGAGGCATTGACTCACTTGGGCTTAAATGGCTTAAAAAGAATAGCCAGGAGTTGTTTGCGGTGGTTGGGATCTTTGAGGATATGAAAAGCTGTTGGAGCGATAGAGACGATGATTATCGCTGCAATAATTGGTAATAAATATTTATCAACATCGGGTACTAGATTACCAAGAAAATAACCGGCAATTGTGATGCCTATTCCCCAAAGTAAACCACCAATAATATTATAGGCGAGAAAAGATTTATATTCCATATTCCCCACTCCGGCTACAATCGGAGCAAAAGTTCGAATCATTGGCATAAACCTGGCTATGACTATAGTTTTTTTTCCGTGCTTTTCATAAAACCTTTCTGCTTTGATGAGATTATCTCGATGAAAAAGCAGAGAATCCTTTTTATGGAATAATCTTCTACCTACTTTATGTCCAAAGGCATAACCAATACTGTCTCCTAAGACTGCTCCTGTAAAACAAAGAAAGGCTAGGATTCTTATATCAAAAACTCCTTGCGAAGCCAGAAATCCAGCTGTAAACAAAAGACTGTCACCAGGGAGAAAAAAACCAACCAGTAGTCCTGATTCTGCAAAGACAATAGCAAAAATTCCGAAATAACCGATGGTTGGGAGAATTTTTATTAAATCAAAACTCATATGAAGACTAGATTATAATGAAATTTGTTATTATTATCTATAATATTAACATTGAAGTCGAGCTAGAATCTGTTAAAATATTTTCTAGGCTATGGCTGGCCCCATTGTCGAGTCAAACTCGACTGATGGTCTACAAGCGATTTTTAAAAATTGGATAAAGTTAGAGATTAATCTTGAAAAGCCAAGTCTGACTTGGCCCCATCGTCTAGCGGCCTAGGACGTTAGGTTTTCAGCCTAACTACAGCGGTTCGAATCCGCTTGGGGTCACACTGCTAAACCTATTTACTTAAATTTATTTTTTAATTCCTCCAGAATTCCTTTAGCTATGTCTTTCCCACCTAAGCCGAAGGCTAATCCACCAGCTAAGGAGATCATTATTACGATTCCGGTAAAAAGTATCCTGACCAAATCTTGAGCTACGCCAAGCTGATTCAGAATAATTAAGATCGTGAAAAAAATTATTATCCATTTGGCAAAAGTAGACAGAGTATTTGCAGATGTAGCTCCTACTGTTTTTACGCTATGTTTTACCAGATCGTAGCCCAGATTTGCAGAAATTATACCGACAAAGGCAATAATTACAGCAATAATTACATTTGGCAAATATAGAAGAAACTGGTTAATCACCGTACTAGCTTTAGATAAATTCCATATCTCAAGTGTCGGGATAAGAAAGAGTATCACTACAGTCCAGCGTAAAATCTCAGCTAGCACTTCTTCCCAAATTTTAACTTCTTGTTTGGACAAGAGGTTGGTTTTTTGTAAAATTTCACCCAGTCTGGCAAAGGAAAAAATTGTAGATAAAAGCCTTCTAAGAAGACCTGCCAAAATTATTCCTATTATTAAAATAAATAGACCTCCAAAAAATTCAGGTAGAAAGCTAGTAAACCTATCCCAGAATTTAAAAAGAACTTCGTTGACTATCTCGATCATATTAAATTTCACCTCCGTTTCGTTTTGGGACAAAACCAAGTTTAGACTTGATTTTTTGCCGATTAATTATCTATATTCTCAAAATAGTCTAATTTTTTAACACTCGAGTCCTCATTTAAGATTATTGATATCAAATCTAAGGAAAGTTTATAGCCATTTAATCTATTTTGCAATATATAATAATTTACGGCTCTTTTTAAACCACGAAGTTTATAAAAATTAATTGCTTCATAGGGTTTGCCTTTTTTATCACTAATTCTGGTTTTTACTTCAATGAAAAAAACTTTGTTATCTTTTTTAGCAATAATATCGATTTCACCCCAGTGCGAGTGAAAATTCTTTTCCAGTATTGAGAATCTCGCTTTTTTTAAATATTGCAATGCCAAGTTTTCCCCCAGTTTACCAATATCTTTGCTTTTAAACATCATTATTTTTGCTGTGTGATTAATTTAATCTATTTGAGTTACTTTTTGGTTCGATAGAGTTTATGACGGAGTTCCTGTTGGGATAGTCCTCTTATAAAGTTGGCTTTGGCTTTAGTGTAAGATGATTTTTTAACAAGTTTGATATCGTCGAGAAATGGTGAGGCTAAAGGAATAATTCTTTCTACACCGATACCAGAGTTAGATACTTTTCTAAGAGTAAACATTTTAGTATAGGGGGTGCTACCTTTAATTTTCATTAGAATTCCTTTAAAGATTTGTTTATGTTCTTTTTGTCCCTCTTTAAATTTGTAGGTCACATTGACTGTACTTCCTATGGAAAAAGATTTATTTTTATAAATAAATGAGTTAGCCATAAATTATGATTTCAATCTACAAATAATACCAATTGAAAAACAAATCTGATTTACAAAGCACCCATTAGTAGATTCCTATTATATTTTAGCAGCTTAATTTTTAATTGACAACATGAAACTCATCGATTAAACTTAAAAGGCGTGAGAACAAAGTACGTATTTATTTCAGGTGGTGTAATTTCAGGTATTGGGAAAGGGACAATCGCCTCTTCAATAGCATTTCTTCTTCAGCGTATCGGCTTTAAAGTAACTCCGGTTAAATGCGAGAACTATCTGAATATTGATGCAGGAACTATAAATCCGATTGAACATGGAGATCCTTTCTTATGTGAAGACGGTACAGAGGCAGATATGGACCTTGGTTCTTACGAAAAATTTCTTGATATTGAGGTGGGAAAAACTAATTTTATTACTATGGGCCAAATATATCAAACGGTTATTCAAAAAGAACGCAGATTTGAATATAACGGTGAAGACGTCGAAGCCATTCCTCATATCACAGATGAGATTCAAAGGAGAATTATTGAAGCGGGCAAAAAGGCCAGCTCAGAGATAGTAGTAGTCGAATTAGGAGGTACTACTGGCGAATATCAAAATATCTTTTACTATGAAGCTTCTCGGATTTTATCTTTTAAAAATCCAGGTGACGTAATTCATATTCATGTAGGTTATATGCCAACTCCTTCACATCTTGGTGAACCAAAAACTAAACCAACGCAACTTTCGGTGAGAACTTTAAACAGTCTGGGCATTCATCCTGATTTTATCATCACGCGATCAGAAAAACTTATGGATGAGCGAAGGAAGAATCGGTTTGCACTTTTTTGTAACGTCCACCCAGAAGATATATTTTCTGCTCCCGATACCAAAATAATCTATGAGATTCCCATATTCTTAAAAAATCAGGGTTTGCTTGACAGATTATTAGAGAAATTCCACTTAAAGAAAATAAAAAAAGATTTTCGCGCTTGGGAATCTTTTGTTAATCGAGTGAAATCGATTGAAAGATCGAACAAAGAAGTAATTATTGCCATAGTTGGAAAATATTTTACTACCGGGCAATATCAGCTTAGAGACTCGTATGCTGCCCTGTTTGATGCTTTACAGCACGCTGCTTGGCATCATGGTGTCAAAGTTAAAACGCTTTGGATTGATGCAGAAAAAGTCGAAAAACAGGGAATTGAAATTTTAAAAAGTAATTGCGCTGGATTAATTGTACCAATTGGCTGGGGCCCAAGGGGTGCCGAAGGAATGATTACTGCTTCGGGATATGCCAGAGATAAGAAGATTCCGTATCTGGGACTTTGCTATGGAATGCAGTTAGCATCGGTTTCCTTTGGGCGAAATATAGTTGGGTTGAAAGACGCTAATTCAACCGAAGTAAATCCCAAAACTAAAAATCCTATCATCCACCTAAATCCTATGCAAAAAGAAAATGTTAAAAGAAGAGCTTACGGCGGAACAATGAGACTAGGTGCCTGGAATGCGATTGTTAGAAAAGGAACAATTGCCTGGAAAGCTTATAAGAAATATAACGGTTTTCTTAACAAACAAACCGGACTGACCAGTGAACGGCATAGACATAGATACGAATTTAATAATAGATATATTCGAGAATTTGAAAAAAAAGGAATGATCTTTTCCACTCGATCAACCGTAGAAAATTTGGTTGAGATTGTTGAACTTCCAGAAAATATTCATCCGTTTTACCTTGGAACGCAAGGACACCCAGAATATAAGTCAAGACCTTTAAGACCACATCCGATATTTTTAGAGTTTATTGAAGCTTGTATCAATAATAGAAAGTAGGTAGTAGGTAGTAGCTCGCAGTTAAGGAATAAAGCATGTATCTACTTTTTAAGTTCTTCCCTCTCAATCTGCCACAGCCTGTTATATTTAGCCAAGCGTTCACCTCTTGCCGAGGCTCCAAATTTAACAAAATCAGATTGTACTGCTACAGCAAAATCCGCGATAAAACTGTCATTGGTTTCGCCGGACCTATGAGAAACAATATAATTGAAGTTATTTTTTCTTGCTAAATCAATCACTTCAAGCGTTTCTGTAATTGTACCGATCTGATTTGGTTTAATTAGGACGGTGGTGCAGGTTTTTTCACGTATCGCTTTCTCTAATCTTTCTTTGTTGGTGGTTAAAAGGTCATCGCCCACCAGGTAAACGTTTTTGGGAATTTTTTGATTTAATTTAGCCCAGCTTTGCCAGTCGTCTTCATAGAGAGGATCCTCTAAAACTAAAATAGGATAACTTGTTATCAGTTTTAAGATAAAGTCAAAGTATTCGTCTGAGTTGAGTGGATGTGGTTTATCCTTGATCTGATATTTGCCATCATGATAAAAATGAGATGCGGCAACATCTAGTCCTAGAAAAACATCTAGACCTATTTTTAAATTCTTTTGTGCAATTGTTTCGATTAGGATTTCAACCGCATCAAGATTGGTAGGGAAATCAGGGGCAAATCCCCCTTCTTCGCCAACAGTAATATTGGCATTTCTGTAAGCCAGGACACGTTGAAGCTCATGATATATTTCAACGCCGATTCTATAAGCATCGGTGAAAGAATAGGAAGAAGAAGGAATTACTTGAAATTCTTGAATTTCTAAGTTGTTATTGGCGTGTTTGCCGCCATTGATGATATTAAAAATCGGAGCAGGCAACTTTTCAATTGTGATAGCGGATTTGAATAAAGACTGATATAAGCTGTTGATATAACGAAATAATTCTACTTTAAGATCTAAAGCCGCCGCTTTAACCATCAGTTGGGAAATAGTAAGAATTGTGTTACCGCCGAGTTTGCTTTTGTTTTTTGTTCCGTCGGCTTTAATAAGCCACATATCAATTTCTTGTTGTTTAAGCGGTGAAACGCCGATGAGTTTTGGTCCGATAAGATCATTGATATACGATACGGCTTTAGTAACTCCCATAGCATCAAATCGCATTTTATCGTTATCTCTTAACTCATGGGCTTCACTTTTGCCAATTGAAGTACCAGCCGGAATAGAGGTGGTAACATCAAGGCCATTATCTAAAATAAGTCTGCCTTCGATAGTAGGATAACCTCGCGAATCAATTATTTCGTAGGCGTAAATGCGCTTGATCTTAGTCATTTTTTAGTCTTAATTAGTTTTAGATTGTATTTACTATTTTCAACGATTTGTGACAAACATCTTTTTCTCAATATTATGTATCAATTCTCGAGTTCTATAAATAGCATCGGGATTGACTGATACACTAGTTATTCCTGCCTTTACTAGTTCCGAAACCAACTCAGGATAATCAGAAGCGGCCTGTCCACAGATTGAAGAGGTAATCCCATGTTGGCTCGCGGTTGAGACAACTTCTTTTAGCACTTCGACTACAATCGGATGCCTTTCATCGTAAATTTGTGCTACTTCTTCATTATCCCTATCTACACCTAAAAGCATCATGGTTAAATCGTTAGTGCCTATTGAAATACCATCTATTCCGATTTTAATAAATTCTTCTAAATTTAAAGCACAGGAGGGAACCTCAACCATAATCAAGAGTTCAAACGCTGGGAAATCAGTCAGACCGGAATTTTTAATCAATTCTTTTATTTTGATTAATTCCCAGGGCACTCTTAAAAAAGGAATCATCAGATGGAGATTCCGATAGCCTAATAGGTAAACCTTTTTTATTGCCTCAAGTTCAAGCTGAAAAACATCAGGATTAGCAATATAGCGATAAGCTCCTCTAAATCCTAACATTGGGTTCTCTTCGCGAGGCTCATAGGTTGCACCTCCTTTTAGATTTCGATATTCATTGGTTTTAAAATCGGTTGCTCTATAAGTTACGAGTCTTGGAGAAAATGCCTTGACAAAGGTTATGAGATCTTTAGCTAATCGATTAATAAATAGATGTTGTTTCTTTTGGCGGATAAATTCCTTAGGGTGCATGCCAATTTGAGCGATCATAAATTCTGCTCTTAAAAGTCCCACACCATCAACATTCAATTTCGCAATTTTAGTAGCTTGATCAGGCTCTGCCAGGTTAACATAAACACGAGTTTTAGTTTTCAGTACACGATTGTCATTAATCAGTTTATTTTTTGACTGACTACCAACTAGCGAAGAGTGAGAACTGATTTTGCCTTTAAAGATTTCACCGGTGGCACCGTTTACACTTATAATCATTCCATCTTTGAAAATTTTGGTAGCTTTTTCCGTGCCAACGACTGCTGGTACTCCAAGTTCCCTAGAAACTATAGCTGCGTGGGAAGTGCGGCCGCCTTTATCGGTTACAATAGCTGCAGCTTTTTTCATGGCCGGAACATAATCTGGATTTGTTTGGGGTGCAACCAGCACGTCACCATGATGAATTCTATCGATTTCCTTAGGTGAAAAGATAATATTTACTGGCCCAATACCAATACCTGGAGAAGCAGGACTTCCAGTTAGAATCGGTTGTCGGTTTTCAGCAGTCTGTCCTCGGTTATCAGATATCAGTTTTTCGCTTTTTGACTGATTACTAATTGTAGTAATAGGTCTAGATTGAACAATATAGACACGATCATCCTCAATGGCCCACTCAATATCTTGAGGAAAAAAATAATGGTTTTCAATATCTTTAACAAGCAAAGCAATTTTTATAATTTCTTCATCATTAACTTTTTGTTTGGATCCAATAGACTTACTAAGATGAAACTCTTTATTACTGCCTCCAGATTTTTTAAGTTCTATTCTTTGTTCTTTGATTTCTTTTTTTAAAATAATAAAGGATCTTTTTTCTACTTCATAGTGGTCGGGTGTAACTTTACCACCTACAATATATTCTCCTAAACCGTAAATTGCCTCAATAATTATTTTTTCTTTATTGTTAGATACTGGATCGATACTAAAAGCTATTCCAGATCTTTGAGATTGCACCATACGTTGGACAACAACAGCTAAACCAACTTTCTTATCACTAAATCCTTGTTGGAATCGGTAATATATCGCTCGGGGAGTATATAGAGACGCCCAACAATCTTTGACTTTGTTTAATAAACGAGTATCTCCTTGAACATTTAAGTAGGTTTCTTGTTGTCCTGCAAATGAAGCAGTAGGAAGATCTTCTGCTGTTGCTGAAGATCTGACAGCTACAACAGGCTCCCGATATAATTGCTTTACAGTTAGGATACTTTCCTTCAGAGTAGAGTTTACTTTAAAATATTTTTGTTCTCGAATGTTTAGATGCTCATAATAATTGATAATGTTATGAACAAGGGTATTTGGAATTTCTGCCTTCAAAACAAGTTCTTTGATATGGGTTGATGCCTGTTGAAGCTCGCTTGGATTATCAAAGTTTATCAGGGAGAGAACATCTTTAATTTTTTTTTCAAGTTTGGATTGGGTTATGAAGTCAAAATAGGCAGTTGAAGTCACTATGAATCCGTAGGGAATGGGAAGTTTTGCATTAGTCATTTCACCGAGGTTTGCACCTTTTCCGCCAACCAAACCAATATCACCTTTTCCTACTTCATCAAACCAGACAATAGCCTTTTTTTTATTCATATAAATAACTATACAGTAAAAAAATGTAGAAATTCAACAATGACTAAAAGAAATAAGGGAGAAAAAATTTACTTTAAAACGAATTTTTTGCTATCAGCCGAAATTATTTAAATAGCAAGCTATAAATAATAAGCTGATATTTACTTTATCGATATATTAATTTTAGAGTGAATAACTATTGACTTTAATAATTAGCTTTGTTAATATAATTAGTACAAATGAAAATTTTTCTTTCCTAAAGGCAAGATTGGAGACTACAAAAAACTCTCCTAACAGCCTTCATTAATTAAATCTAAATTTAAAAAGCCAAAAACCAAATGTTTTTTGACCTATTGATGTTTGAGCTTTGATATTTGAAATTATCTGATTGGGCCTATAGCTCAATTGGCCAGAGCATCGGATTTGCATTCCGAAGGTTTGGGGTTCAACTCCCCATAGGTCCACCCTTCGACTTTTCTCAGGGCTATAGCCTTGAGCGAGCGAAGGCAAATCGAAATGCACTTTAACAATTAAAGGTAGGTCAAAATAACTAATAGAAAAGATGGGAGAAATAAAGCTAATGGTGGATGCCTAGGTAACTTAAGCCGAAGAAGGACGCGTGAATGAGCGCGATAACAACGGTGAGTCCTCTATCAGACGATATCAACCGTTGGTTTCCGAATGGGGCAACCCGATCCTGCGTAAGTAGGATGATACTACGCTTCGCGTAGTAAGGAGACCTAATGAACTGAAACATCTCAGTAACTAGAGGAAAAGAAAACAATAGTGATTTCGTTAGTAGCGGCGAGCGAAAGCGAAATAGCCCAAAGTCTGGAGTAATCCAGGCAGTTGCAGGGCCCGCCACAACAGGATCAGTTAAGAATAGAAGAATATCTTGGAAAAGATAGCCATAGAGGGTGATAGCCCTGTATTCTAAATTCGAGACTGCTTGGGTGGGTACCTAAGTACCACGAGTCACGGCAAACCTTGTGGGAATCTGGGTCGGTCACGATCCAAGGCTAAATACTTAAGTTGACCGATAGTGAACAAGTACCGTGAGGGAAAGGTGAAAAGTCCCCCGAAAGGGGAGTGAAATAGAACCTGAAATCATTAGCTAACAAACAGACAGAGCTTGTGCGTAGCACAAGGCAGTTTAGAAAGTTCTTAAAGTGAAAAGTTTGTAAAGATATGTTGTATTAAAGCAATTATCTTTATTAAATTTAAAAACCTTATAACTTTGTAACTTCCTCGTGCTGCGCGCGAGTAATGTCGTGCCTATTGAAGAATGAGCCAGCGAGTCTCCGATAAGAACTTCGTTTAATCCCTTTTTGGGAAAAGGCAAAGCGAAAGCGAGTCTTAATAGGGCGAATTTTAGTTCTATCGAAGGACCCGAAACTGGGTGAGCTAACCATGAACAGGGTGAACTCCGCCTACAGGCGGAGGGAGGCCCGAACCCGTTGTCGGTGAAATGGCATGGGAAGATTTGTGGTTAGGGGTAATATGCCTATCGAACCCAGAGATAGCTGGTTCTCCCCGAAATATATTTTGGTATAGCCCTCGACTTTATTTATGAAGGGGTAGAGCTACTGGATGGTTATGAGAGCGTAAGCGATCACAATCAACCAAACTCCAAATACTTTGTAAAAATAGCGAGGAGTCAGTCTCGCCGGGATAAGCCGGTGTAGGCAAAAGAGAAACATCTCAGATTTCCGTCTAAGGTTCCTAAATGATTTTTAAGTGGTTAAGGCCGTTGGTTGTCCAACACAGTAGGAAGGTTGGCTCAGAAGCAGCCATCCTTTAAAGAGTGCGTAACAGCTCACCTAAATATTCTACGCCAATGGCGTA
This sequence comes from Candidatus Roizmanbacteria bacterium RIFCSPLOWO2_01_FULL_37_16, assembly GCA_001789695.1. Taxonomy (GTDB): domain Bacteria; phylum Patescibacteriota; class Microgenomatia; order UBA1406; family GWC2-37-13; genus 2-01-FULL-40-13. Next base: position 41,364 of record MGAI01000035.1, read on the forward strand.
GGGATAATCTGCGCCGAAAATGATCGGAGCTAAAAATCTGCCGAAGACGAAAATCTTGTGCTTCGCACAAGGGTTTAAGGTTAATTACTTTTTGGTCATAATTGACTAAAAATAATCACAACTTTACTCTTGTGTGAAGCACAAGGTGGTAGGGGAGCGCCCGCCAGGCAGTGAAGCAAAATTGCAAGATTTTGTGGAGCGTGGCGGGGTGAGAATGCTGGCATAAGTAGTGTATCTCCCGATGAAAACTCGGGATGCCGAAAATCCAAGGTTTCCTCAGCAATGTCAATCAACTGAGGGTTAGTCGGATCTAAGGGAGTCCTGTTTGGTACTTCCGATGTTCAAACAGTTAATATTCTGTTACTTTAACACTCTTGTTATTACTTAAAAATTGACGAAATTTGATACTCTGTCCCTTCTATATGGGGGGTTAAGTTATAAACTGTATCGTAAGATGCAGCAAGTAACAAATACAACCCTGACGTAATGTCGGGGGAGATAGAGGACTTAAGTTCCCAAGAAAAGATTTTTAAGGAAAGAGTGTTGAATCCGTACCGATAACCGACACAGGTGGATTGGTGTAGAACACTAAGGCATACGGGTAATGATGATTCAAGGAACTCGGCAAAAAAGCTGGACGTAAGCTTTGCGATATGTCCTGTCCCGCCTCTGGCGGGATTGCAACAAATGTTTGTCAACCGACTGTTTAGCAAAAACACAGGTTCCTGCTAACCCTAAAAGGGGATGTATAGGAGCTGAAACCTGTCCAGTACTGGTAAGTTAATCATTTCGGGTGATTCCGACGAGCAATCTTCGGAAAAGCTTGAGATGCAAGCTCCAGTGAACGACAGCTCTAACCCTGAGAGTTCTAAGGTAGCGTAACCCCTTGCCGGGTAAGTTCCGGCCCGCATGAAAGGTCTAACGAGTTGACAACTGTCTTGAATCACTGCCCGACGAATTTGAAATGGCTGTGAAGATGCGGCCTACCTACACCTGGACAAGAAGACCCCGGGAGCTTAACTGAAACTAGGCATTGGTGGGAAGAAATAAATTGTTGAGCGTAGGAGGGAGTCCCGAGTTTATCGGGACAACGATGAAACACCTCTCTCTTGTTTTTTTTCACCTTATCCCGCTTAGCGGGAGACAGTACTTGGTGGTCAGTTTAACTGGGGCGGTTTCCTCCAAAAGAGTAACGGAGGAGCGCAAAGGTCAGCTAGCTGCGCATAGAAATCGCAGTGTTAGTGCAAACGCATAAGCTGGCTTAACTGTGAGGCATACAAGCCGATCAGATGCGAAAGCAGGCGTTAGTGATCCTCGATCCCGATGTGATATCGGGACGGGCTTAACGGATAAAAGCTACCCCGGGGATAACAGGCTGGTCGCCTCCGAGAGTTCATATCGACGAGGCGGTTCGGCACCTCGATGTCGGCTCACCGCATCCTGGGGCTGAAGTCGGTCCCAATGGTCGGGCTGTTCGCCCGTTAAAGCGGTACGCGAGCTGGGTTCAGAACGTCGTGAGACAGTTCGGACTCTATCCGGTGTAGGCGCATGGAATTTTGAGGAGGGACTCCTACAGTACGAGAGGACCTAGGATGTGGAGATCCCTGGTGTACCGGTTATCTTATAAGGGTAATGCCGGGTAGCTATATCTCTATTCGATAAACACTGAATGCATATCAAGTGTGAAGCGAGCTCCAAGATAAGAATTCCTTTTAGCTTTCCTGAAGATTACAGGATTAATAGACGTCAGGTGTAAGTTCTGTAAAGAATTTAGCCAAGACGTACTAAGTAGCAATCTCCCATCTTTTTTATTAGTTAAAATAGAAATAATCAAACCTACTCGTTAAGCAGTTCGCTGCCAAGGACACGATATATCTCTTCAATTGATGTTATTCCGCCATAAACTTTATTCAAGGCCGATGTTTTTAATGAATGAATTTGCTTTTTTTTAAGTAATTGATTAAGGTATGAAACTGGTTGATTTTCTACAATAGCTGTTTTAATATCATTGTCAAAATAGGTAATTTCATAAATTCCTGTTCTGCCAAGATAGCCTGTCGCTTTACAAAGATGACATCCTTTTGCTTTAAATAAGGTCGCCACATTTTCTCCTACTAGTTTTTTTTCATCACTATTAGGTACAAAAGCACTTCTGCAAGAAGTACAGATTTTTCTTACCAATCTGGATGTTATTACAGCTTTTATTGTTTGGGCAACAACAACATGTGTTATTCCCATTTCTAAAAGTCTGGTTACCAGAGCAGGAACGTCAAATGTATGAAAAGTAGAAAGAACTAAAGTACCAATCAGAGCAGCTTGAATGGCCATTCGCGTAGTATCAGCGTCACGTATTTCTCCCAGCATGATTATATCTGGATCTTGACGGATAACTGAACGCATAGCTTTTGCAAAAGTAAAACCTATACTTTCATTGACTTGGCTTTGTCGGATACCTTCTATTCTATATTCTATCGGGTCCTCTAAAGTTATAATATTTCTAAAAGGTCTATTAAGAAAGTCTAAAATTGAATAAAGCAGGTTAGTTTTTCCAGAAGAAGTCGGACCAGTAATCAGTATCATACCCGAAGTACTTAAGAGAAGTTTATGTATCATAAGGAGCTGATCACGTTCTAAACCAGTATTATTTAATTTCAAAAGCATGTCTTCTCTGTTTAGAATACGAATAACAATATTTTCTCCAAATAAAGCAGGCAAGATAGAAACCCTGAAGTTATAAAGTACACTTTTATACAAGAATTCAAAATGACCATCTTGGGGTTGTCTGCGTTCGGCAATATTCATGTTAGAAAGTACTTTAATTTTGCTTATTGTGTTTTCTTTCAAATATTTATCTACCTTATTAAAAAGATGTAATATTCCATCAATTCGGAAGCGAATATTTAAGTGATCTCTTTCTGGTTCAATATGAATATCACTGGCTCTATAATCCAAAGCATTTTGCAAGATAGATGTAACAATCTCATCTGCCGTATCTGCCATAAGAAGATAATTATTAACTACAAGTCATCATATAATATTTTGTTATAATTTTACAAGCATGAAAATACTTGCAATTGATTCTGGCGTAGAGAAGACCGGTTTTTCAATCTTTACTAAGGAAAGTAAAAACTTCAAGTACATAGATTCTGGTTTGATTAAGACAAATAAAGACGAATCTTATGAAATAAGAGTCTATCAAATCTATAAAAAATTAAACGACGTCATAAAAATATTTAAGCCTAAAAAAATTATTCTTGAACGATTATTTTTTTTTCAAAACCAAAAAACAGCTATACAGGTCGGTCAAACACAAGGAGTAATCATTCTTCTAGCGGCTCAAAATAATATTTCTTTAGAATATTTAACACCCCTTCAAATAAAACAGACAGTCACAGGTTATGGGCTTTCAGATAAAAAATCTGTTCGAAAAATGATTGATCTTACGTTAAAACCCCAAAAAAAAATTAAAGAGGATGATGAGATAGACGCTATTGCCTGTGGGCTTGCCTATTGTTACCTTTTTCACTAGATAGTTTATATTAAATTTTTTATACTAATTTAATGACACCAGTTATTTTGATAGTACTTGATGGATTTGGTCTAGCCTCACATTTGCCAGGAAACGCAATCTATCTGGCAAACCCTCAAAATATAAACTCTTTACTTTATAGCTATCCAAATACTACTCTTAAAGCCTCAGGACAGGCTGTTGGACTTCCTGCTGATGAGGTTGGCAATACCGAAGTTGGGCATTTAAATCTGGGGGCAGGAAGAATTGTTTATCAAGATCTTCCCAGGATTAATATGGCCATAGCTGATGGAAGTTTTTACAAAAATAGTGTTTTTCAGGAAGCTCTTTCTCACGCGAAAAAAAATAAAAGTAATCTTCATCTTATTGGACTCGTCGGTGAAGGTTCGGTTCATTCAAGCGTAGATCACCTTTATGCCTTGCTTTATTTAATGAAAGAGCAAAATCTTGAAAAAGTTTATTTACATCTAATTACCGACGGTCGGGATTCTCCACCTAAATCGGCATTAGGATCGGTTAAAAGCCTGAAAGAAAAACTAGATAGTCTTAAAATCGGAATAATTGCCTCAATTATGGGCAGATATTATGCTATGGATAGAGATAGGCGCTGGGAAAGAACAGAAAAGGCTTACGAATGTCTGATAAAAGGATCAGTAAATAAAACACAATCAGTAATCTCAACGATTGAAGATTCCTATAGGCAGGGTAGAACAGACGAATTTATTGAACCAACTAATATAGTTAATCCTAACGGTGAACCAATAGTCTTAATTAAAGAAAATGACGCGATTATCTTTTTTAATTATCGCATCGATCGACCTCGTCAATTAACTAAAGCCTTTGTCCTCGAAAATTTTGAGCAGGATGCAAATAAGACGCTGTCTTTCGATCCCTATGCGATTAAATATTATAAATCCCATCTTCATCAGGAAGAAATCCTCACTCCACCGTTTCAAAGGAGTCCTAAATTAAACAATTTATATTTTGTTACTATGACAGAATATGAAAAAAATTTAGCAGTTAAAGTAGCTTTTCCTCCAATTCGAGTTCACACTCCGTTGGGAAAAGTCATATCTGAAGCGGGATTTAGCCAACTTAGGATGGCAGAATCTGAAAAGGAAAGATTTGTAACATTTTATTTTAATGGTCAAAACGAAGCATCTTTTGCCCAAGAAGAACGACTTATTATTCCCTCTCCCAAAGTCCCCACTTACGATACTAAACCAGAAATGTCCGCTCATGAACTAACAAATGTATTGATTAGTAAGCTAAGAGAAAAAAAATATCACTTTATTTTAGTAAATTTTGCCAATCCTGACATGGTAGGTCATACAGGTAACATCGAAGCTACTACAAAAGCTATAAAGGTAATTGATGAGTGTTTGGGTAAAATAGTGAGGGAAGCACTTATTTTAAATTATTATTTACTTATTACCGCTGATCACGGTAATGCTGAACAAAAAATTAATCCTCAAACCGGCGAAATTTCTACAGAACACACGAATAATCCTGTTCCTTTTGTAGCTGTAGGTAATAAATTTCTAGGTCGTTTCATAAAATTACAGACTGGAATTCTGGCTGATGTTGCACCAACTATTCTATCACTTTTGGAACTTCCCAAGCCTCAAGACATGACAGGTAGAAATTTATTAGAAGAGATTTCTTAGTCCGCAAATAAGTATTATATTTTAGTTAGCGCCAATTTTAGTAAGTATTTTTGCTGCGTATCTTGCACCATTATTCATTGCTTTTTTTATATTCTTTGTTTTGAAATATTCCGCGATAAATCCAGCTGTATATCCGTCACCGGCACCGGTTGTATCTAAAATTTTTTCAGGCATTAGCGCAGGCTGAAAAAAAACTTGCTTTTTAATATACCCATGGCTACCTTTTTCTGCATCCGTTATTATGAGTATTTTACTTTGAATTTCTGGTAATAATTCTAATAAATTATTGTTAAAATTTAGAAGTTGGTAATCTTTTTTAACTAAATCGGCAAATTCATGACTGTTGACTATCAATATATCTAGACTGTCGAAAATAACATTTAATTCAACCTTTTGTCGTTGACAATCAGTAGAAGCCAAGTTAACAATTGTTAAAACTTTATCTCCCTTGAAATGGTTGACAATTTTATTTTTTTCCTTGATATCTACGTGAGGAAGAGGACCAAGATAAACATTTTCAGCTTTCTTAATATCTTCGTTTAATTCAAATCCCTGCCAAAGTTTGTTAGGTGTTTCATAATTAACTATAGTTCTTTCTCCATTAGTAGATAATAAAATTGTCGAAATTTTAAAGTAATTGTTTTGATATTGACATAACTGCGAGGAAATATTTTTATCTTTAAGTTTTTTTAAAATTAATTCACGAAAAGGATTGTTGCCTATTTTGGCAAAAACGGCAACCTTATATCCGTGCTTTGTTAAACCAGCTGCAACATTGCATCCTCCTCCACCAATGTCCTCATAAAATTCATCAGCAAAATATTTGCCACCGATGGCTAGCTGGAATCGATTATCTTTATAAGTTAAAGATTCACCTTTAAAATAAAGATCTATACTAATATTTCCAATACAGATAAAATCGTACATTTATTTATGATAAATAAAATAATAGATGATAAGCAAATGTTTTTGACTATCAGTCTCTTGTTATTTGTTTAATATTATATTCCTTGATTCGTCTTTTTATTTCGAAAAAACTATCTAATCGATGATTTGCTAAAAAATAATTAACTGCCTTTTTAGATTTATCAATCAGTTGATAATCAGAAAGTGAGGCAACTTTTAGATCGACAACTCCGTGCTGACGAACACCATATATTTCTCCGGGACCTCTTATTTTAAGATCATATTCTGCTACTTCCATTCCAGATTGAGTTTTGGCAAAAAATTTTAATCGTTCAATCACCACATCATCTTTTGACCCAGTATATAAAATACAATAAGATTGTTTTTTTCCTCTTCCGACTCTGCCTCTGAGCTGATGGAGTTGGGCAAGGCCAAATCTTTCTGCAGCTTCGATTAACATGATTGTCGCATTGGGAATATCTATGCCTACTTCTACCACCGGCGTCGCAACCAAAATATCAATTTTTTTTTCTTTGAAATTTTTCATAATTAGATCTTTGTCATTAGATTTTATTTTTCCATGTAGAAGTTCTAATTTGTATTCGTTAAAAATTTCTTTCTTTAATCTTTCGTATTCTTTTGTCGCTGCTTTTATTGATTTCATTGTTTCAATTTCTGACTCTTCAATTAGCGGGCAGATAATAAAGACCTGTATTTTCTCTTCCTTTATTTTTTTCTTGATCCATACGTAACCTGATTCTCTTTTATCCTGGGGTACCAAATAAGTTTTTATTGGAGTTCGACCTTTTGGCATCTCATCAATTATAGAAAGATCCAGTTCACCATAAAGGGTTAGTGCAACAGTTCGGGGAATAGGAGTTGCTGTCATTGTCAAAAGATGCGGATTTAAGCCTTTTTCTTTTAATTTTGCTCTTTGAACTACACCAAATCTATGTTGTTCATCGATTATTACCAGTCCAATCCTATCAAACTGTAATTTTTTATCAATAAGCGCATGGGTTCCAACAATTATGTCATAATCAATCGATTTAATAAGCTTTTCTAATTTTTGCTTATGCTTGCGAATTATTTTTTTAGAACCTGTTTGCAATCCAATTTTTAGGTTTAATTTAGTAAAAGTTTCTTTCAGGGTTTGATAATGCTGAGAAGCTAATATTTCTGTCGGAGCCATAAAAAGGGATTGATAGCCATTGAGATAGCTAAAATAGCAGGCAATTGCGGCAACCACAGTTTTTCCCGATCCTACATCACCCTCCAAGAATCTATTCATCGGTCTGGATTTTACTAAATCGCCAATTATTTCTTTTACAGATCGGTTTTGTGCATTAGTTAATTGAAAGGGAAGATTTTGACTAAAATTTTGTAGTGATATTTTAAACGACGGTTCTAGTTTGAATGATTTTTTAACTTGTTCCTTATCCCATTCTTTTCTGATTAAAGCAGCTGATAACTGGATAGTGAATAATTCATCAAAAGCTAGGCGTTCGCGCGCTTTTTTCGCGTCGACTTGATTCTGAGGAAAATGGATAGATTGATATGCATTAAGTTCCCCAAATAAATTGTTGTATTTAACAATCTCTGCCGGAAAAATTTCAGCTATACCATCTTGATCCCACCTAGATCCGAGATGGTTGATAAGATAAAATATTTTTTCTCTTAATAATCTTGATGAAAGACCATTTTTTTCTGGATAGATAGGAACCAATCTGCCAGTATGCACGGTTGGAGAATTTAATTTTTCGAGTAGTTCGTATTCTTTTGGCTCAAAAGAAATTTTATTAAAAAAACCTTTAATTTCCCCTGCTAGGGCAACATAACTGCCAATTCGCAATATTCGGAGTAAATATGGTTGATTGTACCAAACAGCATCGATTTTACCCGATTCATCTGCAAGGGTGAGTTTTTGTATTTTTAAGCCTTTCTTGCTAGTAAGGTTGAACACTTTAATTATTTTACCTTTTATAGAGACGGTTTCTCCGCTTTGCACTTTGGCAATAGGTGATATAACCAGGTAGTTTTCATAACGAAACGGAAAATAATTAAGAAGGTTCCAAACTGTTATAATTCCAACCGATTTTAACCGTTTAATAGTTGTGGAACTGGTAGCCGGAAGATTTTCGATCGGAATTGAAATTAACTTATTGTTTAATTTACCCATTGTTGCTTTATTATCTCACAAATAAAAGCGGCGCAAGAGAAGAGGCAATAAGGAGTAAAGACGAGATTATAATTATTATTTTCCAGATAGCTTCTTTTTTTATTTTGAAAAATTTTTTAATACTCATATCTATTAATTTTACCGATTAAAAATGAGTTTTTATACCTATTTTGCTATACTATATTAATGTATTTCCCTCGTGTATTTTCAAGGAAACGTCAATATATAAGACAAAGAGTGATCATTTTTACTTTAATTATCATAACCGGATTGATTATTTTTGTTTTTCTTTTTGCCTTTTTTTTGTTTGCTTGGTATGCTCGTGACCTCCCATCCCCTGGTAAACTTACCCAAATATCAGGCAGCTCTACAGTATTTTACGATCGAGATGAGAAGATACTTTTTGAAATGTATAAAGATAAAAACCGCGTTCCCATAAGTCTCGATAAAATTTCCGAGGACTTTAAAAAAGCTACAATTTCAATTGAAGATAAAAACTTTTATCAACATCAAGGAGTCTCTCAGTTAGGTATCTTGAGAGCTTTTTTAAATATTATCTTAGGGAGAGGTCTCCAAGGAGGATCTACTATCACACAACAACTTATAAAAAATGTTCTGCTTGATCCGCGAAGAACCCTACCTAGAAAAATTAAGGAAATAATATTAGCCTTTGAGGTAGAAAGAAGATATTCTAAAGATCAAATCTTGGAGATGTATTTAAATGAAGCGCCTTATGGTGGAAGTTACTGGGGAATAGGATCAGCTGCAAAGGGTTACTTTGGCAAAGAACCTAAAGATTTAAATCTGTTGGAGTCTGCAATATTAGCGGGACTGCCTCAAAGTCCCAGTATTTATTCTCCTTTTATTGGAAAAAATGACGCTTGGAAAAAAAGAACAAAAGACGTATTAAGGCGTATGAGGGAAGACGGGGAAATAAACAGAAACCAAGAAAGTGTTGCATCCAAAACGCTAGAAAAGATTAAATTTACATCGCCAAAACTATCTATTGCAGCTCCTCATTTTGTCTTTTATGTTAGAGATCAAATTGAAAAAGAATTTGGCGGTAAACTTTTGGATAAAGGAGTAAAAATAAAAACAACTTTATCATTAGATACTCAAGAAATTGCAGAAAAAATAGTCAATGAGGAAATTAAGAAACTTAAAAGTTTTAATCTAACAAATAGTGCTGTCGTTATACTAAATTCTGAAACAAATGAAATTCTGGCCATGGTTGGATCTTACGATTTTAATGATGAAAAATTCGGAAAATTTAATGCCGCCTTAGGCTTGCGTCAGCCTGGATCTGCAATTAAGCCTGTTACCTATGCACTGGCTTTCGAGAAAGGATATACACCAGCTACACTTTTACTGGATGTTAAAACGAATTTTCCTCAAATTGGACAAGATGATTATGTCCCGGTCAATTACGATGGAAAATTTAGAGGTCCGATGCAGCTTAGATTCACTTTAGGAAATTCGATAAATATTCCCGCCGTTAAACTGCTGGCTATGGTAGGGATTCGCGATTTTTTACAAAAAGCGTCAGATATGGGAATGGAATCTTTTGCACCGACGGAGAAAAACCTAAGACGATTTGGCCTATCTATAACTCTTGGAGGTGGTGAAACCAGGTTGCTTGATATCACCTCTGCCTTTTCTATTTTTGCCAGAGGCGGAATTAAAAAAGAATTGAGTTCTGTTTGGGAAATCTCTGATTTTACTGGTAAGACAATATTCAAAAAATCAAAAACTAAGGAACAAAGAATTTTTTCTCCTGAAGTTTCTTTTCTTATATCACATATATTATCTGATAATAATGCAAGAATTGAAGAATTTGGAGCTAACTCTTACTTAAATATTCCCGGCAAAACAGTGGCAGTAAAAACAGGAACATCTAACGACAAGCGTGATAACTGGGCAATTGGATTTAGCAAAGGGATTACGATTGGGATATGGTCTGGCAATAATGATAATTCACCCATGAATCAAAAGATTGCCTCAGGGGCAACTGGGGCCTCACAAATTTTTTACCGATTGATGATCGAACTTTTAAAATCCTATAAAGATGGAATTATGGAAAAACCTGATAAGGTAAAAGCTGTAACAATAGATTCTTTTTTAGGAGGATTACCTCATGAAGCTGTTCCGACCAGATCCGAATATTTCCTAGATGGATCAGAACCGAAAGATCTCTCGTCGTTTTACAAAAAATTAAAAATTTCCAAATCAACAGGTAAATTAGCAAACGACGTTGAGATAAGAACAGGAAACTATGATGAGAAAGAATATATAGTAATTAGGGAAAATGACCCTATATCAACCGATGGAAAAAATCGTTGGCAAGAATCTATCGATGCCTGGGTGAAAGAAATTAACGATGACAAATATCATCCACCTACTGAAATATCAGAGTCTTCCTCTGAACTTGTAATTGTACAGATAAAATCTCCATCTGACAAAGAAACCATAAGTTCAAATGAAATCGTAATTAAAGGGAAGATTGCTAGCATTTATCCAATTAAATTTACTAAATTTTATATAAACGGAAGTGAAGTACGTATTCTTGATGGAAATATCAGTGAATTTAACGAAAGCTTTAATCTGTCTGATGGGGTTTATGAAATCAAAGTTATGTCCTGGAACGAAAAAGATAAAAATGGTGACTCTGTGGTAAAAATAGGGGTTAATAAAGCGTGGGATTCTTTTAATCCTACGCCAACTATAGTCATAACTCCAACTCCTTGATTAATACTGGGTTGATTTTTCCTGTAACGATCGTTTCAATTTTTGTCAATCTTCCTATAGTAGTTTTGATTGAATTTTCTCTAATTCAATTTTTGCTTCCTGTTCTGTAATGTTTTTTCGATTTGAAGAGAAATAAAATCGTAAGGTGATTTTATTTTTAAAAGTATCAATTAATTCTATTTTTTCTAATAGATATGAAGTTTTGAATGCTAATTCTTTAATTAAAGAATAAGGCTGGTTTTTATTTTGCGCAAGTGTTAAATCTAACTTTATTTGAGCAAAGGGATTTATCGCTTTATATATACCTATAGGTAAATAATATTTCATCAACACTTCAAGCTCAAAGGATGCCAAATAAACGTTATTTTTCAAACCAAATCTGTCTTTTATCAAATAGTTTAACTGTCCAAATTTCCCTATCCAATCTTTGTCGATAGTAATTTCAGCTTGTAATCCTTTTTCGAAAATAAGGAACTTACTTTGACTAATTTTATATTTCTCAATTTTCAGCTCAGTAAAAAGAGAGTCAATAATTCCTTTAAGATCATCAATATTTGTGTTTACTACTATAGCTAATTGATATTTTTCAATAGGTAAATTTCCCTTTTTGGGAATATAACTTTTGGCAATTTCAAAAAATTTAAGCACATCTGCTTTTCCTTCATTATTTTTAATATTCATAATTAGAGAGGGGAAGATATGTGTTCGCATAAACTTGATTTCCTCAGAAATCGAATTTTTTATTGCCAGGTGATCTTCTATTATTAAATCGGACTTCTTTATCATTTTTTCAGAGATCATAGAGTAATTCATAACTTCATTGAGACCTAAGTGTTTCAAAAAATACTTAATTTTTGATTGAAGATTAAACATAAGTTCTGCTTCTTTTGGTTGCTTTATATAAACAGACGATTGAATATTATTGGGAAGATTATGATAACCGTAAATTCTGGCAATTTCTTCAATCAGGTCTTCCTTAATCAAAACATCCCGACTTCGATACGAAGGTATTTGTACAGTTACCAATTCATCACGGCCGTGGTCAACATGGTTATTAAATCCGAGGTTTGATAAAATTTTTATAATCTTATCTTTACTTACTTGAACGCCAATAATCCTTTGAATATCAGTGATTGAGACAGTTAAAGATTTGGATTTATAGGGATTTGGGTAAATATCATAGATTTGCGAAGCAATTTTTGCTCCTGCGTATTTTTCGAGTAGCTCAACTCCGTAAACTGTTGTCGGTTCGACTCTTTCTTCGTCCAGTCCTTTTTCAAAATAGGTCGCGGCAACAGTGCGTTGACCAGTTGTCATTGACGCTCTTCGAATCTTTTTTGGATTGTATGTCTGAACAAAAAAAATTATGTTGTTTGTTTTGTCGTTTACTGCAGAATTAGAGCCTCCCATAATTCCGCAAAGATCAATTAGCCTTTTGTTGCCATCTTCAATTACAATATCTCCTCCTGGTAGAACAATTTGTTTTCCATCTAAGGTTACGATTTTTTCTCCTTCTTTACTTTCGCGCATAATCATTGTGGCTTTCCCTATCGAATCATAATCAAATATATGTACGGGTTGTCCAAAAGCAAGCATAAGATAATTTGATATATCAATGACGTTATTTATAGATTTTATTCCGCAAAATTGAAGTCGTTCTCTAACAAAATCAGGAGGTTTTGAAATTTTCACATTTTCTAAAACGATAGCTGTAAATCGGGAGCATAAATTGTCGGATTTAATTTTAATATCTAAATTTTTGTTACGATCGCTACTTTTTTTGAGAAAATTAAATTTATATTTTTCTAAGGGATTAACCTTTAGCCTTGCTTTTTTACCAAAATAAGGGAGAATTGCTAAGGCTTCCTGGGCTATGCCGAAAACTGAAGCGATATCTACGCGATTTGAGGTTATTTCAATATCGTAAACATAGTCATTTGTCCCTCGTAGCTTTAGCGGAGTGGAATCAGCCATTTTAGTAACACTCTCTATGGAAGGACCACAAAGAGACAAGTATTTTTGGATTTCCTGAGGCGTTGCATCAGTATCCAAATAGTCCAAAAGCCAATTGTGGGTGATTTTTATATTCACAATAGTTCATAACGTTCATAAAGTGAAAAGTTCATAAAGATATTGCTTTACAAACTTTAAAAACTTTATAAACTTTCTAACTTTTAATCAGAATTCTTTTAAAAATCTAATATCTCCATCGTATAAAATTCTAATATTATCCATTTTTGTTTGAATTATAATCAATCGTTCAATGCCAAAAGCAAATGCCCAACCGGTATATTTACTTGGATCAATTTTACCGGCTTTTAAAACGTTTGGGTGAACCATGCCAGCCCCGGCTAATTCTAACCAACCAGATTTACAAACTTTACACTGTTGCCCTGATATTTCACCCTTACCCAAACAAACAGCACAGGTAATGTCAATTTCAAACGATGGTTCGGTAAATTGAAAGTGAAAGGGTCTGAGTCTAGCTTCAAATTCTTCACCAAAGTATTCCTTAACAAAGTAATCTATTGTACCTTTGAGATTTGTGATATTGATGTTTTTATCAACACACAACGATTCAAATTGATGGAACATAGGCGTATGAGTTACATCCCAGTTAGGACGGTAACATTTAGCGATATTAATCATTCGTATAGGTGGTTTTCCCACTCGCATCATCTCACGAACCTGACATGAAGATGTATGTGGTGACAAAATCATCTTTCCGTATTTTTTACTTTCTGCTGCATCAATGAAAAGAGTTTCAAAGTCGTCACGAGCAGGGTGACCTTTCGGCATGTTAAGAGAATCGAAGGAAAAATATTCCCACTCAACTTCTGGGTACGTCATGCGAATAAAACCTATTTTTTTAAAAATATCACTAATTTTTTCAATAGCGTTAGAAATAAGATGAAGACTGCCTTTAGGATATTGCTTTCCAGGAAGAGTAATATCAAAATAGGAAGCTGTATCGGGTTTTTTTATAAGTTGCTGACGCTTTACTCCAATTAATTGATTAATTGAAGTTTTAAGTTTATTGACTTTTAGACCAAAATCTTTTTTCTCTTCGGATTTTAAGTTGGTAATAGATTGAAGTAAATGATTAATTAAGCCTTTGCGACCGAGGTAAATGATTTGAATAGTTTCTAGATCATGAATCGTGTCTAGGTTCTTAATTTTTTTTTTGAATTCCAAAAGAAGTTTTTCAACGTTATTCATTATATTCTTACATTAATTGAATTATTTGCGTCATTTTATTTTCTCCACAATCTTTTCAAAAATCTTAGGATATTCGACGGCAATTTTCGCCAAGATTTTTCTGTCTAATTCAACTTTATTAGTTTTTAGTTTATTAATAAATTTATTGTAGTTTAATCCAAGCAATCGAAGAGCAGCATTGATGCGGATAATCCAGAGTCTACGAAAATCTCTTTTTCTATTTTTTCTCCCGGAAAAGGCATACTGGCCAGCATGAAGAACAGCCTCCTTTGCTTTTTTAAATTGTTTGTGCCTGGTCATCCAATATCCTTTTGCAAGCTTCAAGACCTTTTTATGTTTTTTTTTAGTTAATATCCCTGATTTAACCCTGACCATAATCAAAAAGTATTAAGTATTAAATATCTAGTATTTTAATTTTATGCTTAGTATTTTATACTGGATACTAGACTCCTAGCATTTTTTTTATTTTCTTTTTATAATTCCCTTTTACCTGTTTTAAAAGTTTCAATCTTCTAATCTGCCTCTTAGATTTTTTTGATCTAAGATGTCGTAAATAATGAGATCTATGTAAGAGTTTTCCTTTTTTAGTGATTTTAAAACGCTTGGCTGCTGATTTGTGAGTTTTTTGCTTAGGCATTTATGATTTGTCATCCTGAATCCATTTGCTATCGCTCAGGACTATAGCTTGTTTCAGGATATGATTAAATTGTAAAGGGATTCCTCGTCGTTTAGCTCCTCGAGATGACACATTAATCAATGTATTTTATGTGTCACTTTTTCCTGGATACTACTGTACTTATGACTCTTCCCATTAACCGAGGTTCTTTTGATATATTAACGTCTTCCAGATTTGAAATGATCCGTTTAATTAAATCAAAACCCATGTTTTTTTTACTTATTTCGCGTCCTCGCAAGCTTAAATTAAGTCTAACCTGATTACCGTCATTTAAAAATTCCTTTGCTCTTCCAATTAGCCTCTCACGGTCAGCCTGTGCGATAAAAAGTGATAGCTTTATATCCTTAACGATACTTTTTTTAATACCCTTTTTTGCTTCTTTATCTTTTTTTTCCTCTTGGTAAAGAAATTTTTTGAAATCAATGAGTTTGGCAACTGGTGGACTAGCAGAAGGCGCAATCAAAACTAGATCTTGCTCTTGTTTCTGAGCTAATTGTATAGCCTCAAACTTGCTTATAATTCCCACCTGTTTTCCATCTTTATCAATCACCCTCAGGGTCGGTGCTTCTATTCTGTAATTTATATAATAAAATTTTTTTTTCTCTTTCGGTCTAAAGAAATGTCTCAATTTTTTAAGAAAAATTTTTTATCTGATCTTTTAATATTTTAATAAATTTTTCTAGACTTATCATTCTTAAATCTTTACCTTCTCTGGTCCTAACTGAAACAAATACTGTTTTTTCTAATAGCAGATTGCTGATATTCGATTTACTTGCTTCCTTATCACCAATTATAGCCATATAGGGAATCTTTTGCAAGGTGGCTTCACGGATTTTTGCATTTATCGTTTTATTCTCACTATATAACTCTGATCGGATATCGTAATTCTCAAGAATATCTTTTATTTTTTGTGAATAATTAATCTGCTTAACTGAAATAGGCAAAACAGCAACCTGAATAGGGGATAGCCACAAGGGAAAAGCTCCAGCATGATGCTCCAAGAGTATCCCCATCAGCCTTTCTGATGAACCTAAAATCGCTCTATGCAACATTACTGGTGTTTGTTCTTTTCCTTTATCGTCAACATAAGATAATTTAAATCTGCGGGGCATAAAATAATCAATTTGAAGTGTCGACAATTGCCATTCTCGATCTAAGGAATCCTTAGCTATTAGGTCTAATTTAGGTGCGTAAAAGGCTGCTTCTCCTAGGCCAACAAAATATTCTATTTTTCGGTTTTTAAGTATTTCTTCCGATATTTTTTCTGATTTTTTCCAAGTGTTTTCATCACCTATATATTTTTCCGAATGATGAGGATCTCTTACCGAAAGCCTATATTTATAGGCAAACCCAAATGCATCCATAATTTGCTTTGTCATATCAAGGGCTTTATTCATTTCTTCAACTACTTGATCTTCGCGGCAAAAAATATGACAGTCATCTTGCGAGAAAGATCTTGATCTAACAAGTCCTAATAATTCACCCGGTTTTTCATCACGATATAACATAGCAAAATCAGCTAACCTTATTGGAAGATCTTTATAGCTGCGAGGTTTTGAAGCATAAATTTGCGTATGCTGAGGACAATTCATTGGTTTCAAATAGAACTCTTCCTTGGAATAGTTTGAATGGACCTTAAACATATTTTCCCTATATTTGTCATAGTGACCGGATAATTTAAATAATTCAGCTTTATTAAATTGCGGTGTCCACACTTGATTTATTCCTTGTTTTACTTGTAAGTCTTCTACAAATTTATTTATCAAATTTCTGACTAAAGCACCTTTAGGAGTGAATAATGGTAAGCCTGATCCAACCAAATCAGAAAACGTCCACAAATCAAGAATTTTCCCTAATTTCCTATGATCGCGTTTTTTTGCTTCTTCCTGTTGCCAAAGATACTTATCCAATTCTTCCTTGGTTGGAAAGCAGGTTCCATAGATGCGAGTCAGCATTTTATTCTTTTCGTCACCTCGCCAATAAGCGCCGGCAATTGATAAGAGCTTGAAATGCTTAAGTCCACCCGCAGGGTGGTCGATGTGACCTCCGCGGCATAAATCCCAATAATCACCGGATTTATAAAAGATCAACTTTTCTCCTTTTTGACTAAATTCATCGATCAATTCCTGCTTGAAGGGATTATTTGGATATTGTTTTTTAGCCTGCTCTTTATTTAATTCATGTCGTTCAAATGATTTCCAACGCGTTACGATTTCGTGCATTTTTTGTTCAATCTTGGGAAAATCAGATTCTGAAATTGGATTTTTAAATTCGAAATCAAAATAAAATCCATTTTCTATAGCAGGTCCTATTGCTCTTTTGGTATCAGGCCACAATTCTATTACTGCAGCAGCCAAAAGATGAGCGCAGGAATGGCGAAGATTATTGAGATATTCTCTCTGTTTGTCCATAACATTGATTATACAAAATATCCCTCCTTTCGGAGGGAATATATTTACACAACATACTCCCTCCTTTTAGGAGAAAGCGTTGGTGGTGCAATTTAATAATTTTTCAAGCTTCATAAATGCAATCTTACCTTATGTTATTTAGTTGTCAATAGTTTCAATTATCCTTTCACATCGACAGACTTAGTCTTTGTGAGCCCAGGTGGACTTGAACCACCGACCTTTACAATGTCAATGTAACGCTCTAGCCAACTGAGCTATGGGCTCAAATTCTATATTTTGTGTTAGGTTGAACAAGGCTAAATATTCTTTATAATTATATCTTTTTAATTAAATTTCTCAACTATAAGCAATTGACAAACCTATAGCAATCTGCTATAATTCTGAGCTAGATCCTAAGGTTTTTCTAGCTCCACTAGAAAATGCTTTAGGATTTTTTAAATGAAAAAAACCATAACATCTTCGCTATTTATATCAATTTTGTTATTTCTGCCAAGCTTTTTTCCGTCTATGGCCTATGCTCAAAAAACAGCAGAGAACTCTGCTGAACTTATAAATTATCAAGTTCAAGAGAATAGTACTATAAGATTTATTAAAACAAAAATAGTGATTAAAAAAGTTTTAGACAAATACAATTCACCTCTGGCTAATTCAGCAGAAACCTTTACCTCAACTTGTATAGCTTTAGATTTTGACTGTTATTTGCTACCAGCAATAGCCGGATTAGAATCGTCATTTGGTTTATATGTTTATTCAAACTCTAATAACCCTTTTGGTTGGGGACGAGGACATACGCTCTTTCCTAACTGGAGTATAGCTATAAAAACAGTTGGAAAAAAACTAAAAGAAGACTATATAGATAAGGGAGCTAATTCTATCGAGAAAATCGCACCTATCTATGCAGAAAGCCCTACCTGGGCTTTAAGAGTAAGTTATTTTCGCCAGATTTTTGAAAAAGAAGAAACTAATATCAATTTCATTCTGACTGAAAAAGGAGTAAAATTATAATTAATCTTCCTAAATTAGTTAACGGATTAAATATTTTTTTACCTGACTTATGTATAGCTATAAATTAAATCGATTAGCTAAAAACACAATCGAAATCGTCGTAGATGTTCCTAAAAACACAATTGAAGAAAAATATAAGACGGCATTTTCCAATCTTCTACAAAATTTGCAAGTTCAAGGATTTAGAAAAGGAAAAGTTCCTGCCAAAATAGCTGAAAAACATATTAAAAAGGAAAAGATTTATGAGGAATTGATACGAATATATTTTCCACAAATATACGAAGATATTATAAGAAAAGAAAGCCTTAAACCAATCATTTCGCCTAAAATTGAACTTGTCAACGCTAAGGAGATGGAGGACTGGCAGATTAAAATATCAGTCGCGGAAAAACCAACCATAACCTTAGGTGAATATAAAGATATTGTTAAGAAGATAAAAGCTGAGCAAAAAAAGTCTGATATCTGGACCCCTGGTCAACAATCCTTAACTGATCAAACACAACAAATATCTGAAAAAGAAAAAGCTCGCAGACAACAGGAACTTCTTAATCAAATTCTTTCAGCCATACTTAAATCAGTTAAATGTGAAATATCAGATCTGGTAATCGACGAAGAACTCAATCACAGACTAAGTAATTTACTCACTGATATCCAAAAAATCGGTCTTAATGTAGATTCATATCTGAAATCTAAAAATTTAACCCAAGAGCAACTCAAAAAACAATATAAAGAAGAGATTGAACAAACTTATAAGTTAGAGTTTATTCTTTCTGAATTAGCCGACAAAGAAAGTATAAAAGTGGAACAGTCCGATCTCGATAAATTATTTGCTTCGATTTCTGATCCAAAAGAAAAAGAATTAGCCAAATCTAATTCATATTTCTATGCATCCGTCCTCAGGAAGCAAAAAACAATTGATTATCTTTTATCAATCTAGTATAATATAGGCTAATGACAAATACTATAGGTTCTAAATTTCAACATCCCAAACTTAAAAAAAATCAAAACAACCTCGAAGCTATTAAAGGTTTGGATCAATTCTTTGAGGATTATGATTCTGATTACAAGAAACAAGAGGATTATTTTTGGTCTTCCAGAGAAGAAAAAAAACCTATTTCGAAGTCAAGAAAAGAATTTTCTCTTTTTAACTACCAAAATTACTATGAACAAGAAATTGTTAAAAAAGAGATTAAACAGCTTACAGAAGAAATAAGAAAAGAAATAGAACTTATCAAAAAAGCCGATAAATCATTGCTGCAAGAAGTCAAAGACATCCATAAACTTACCCTTGACCAACTACCAGAAAAACCGGGTGTTTATCATATTCGTTTCTTTGAGATTGTTTTGAGTATTTTACGCTCACTCAGAGCTAAAATAGGTGAATCTCGCACCTGGCTGCAGGCGATGATTTCCAAAAAAAAGAAAAGAGGTTCGCTATTTGCCATAAGAAGTAAAAAACAAGGAACTCTATATTCACTCTCTCAAGAACTTCAGTCTGCCAGAAGCGTACAATAAAAGAATATCTAAGTAATTAATTAACTAAAAACTAACTAACTATTCCAGATCCCTCAAAAACATATTAACCGCATACGCCCAGCTACCTTTTGAAGATGGAGTATACTTGGCCATAATTTTACTGGCAGTTGTTAAACCTTTATCTAAATATTCCTTTTTAATACCTGCCGCTACTGTTTTTATGGCATCCTGGTATGTTGGGAATCTTATTACGCTATTTCCATATATACCCCATCCCCAGCAATTGTGAGATTCAGTTGGAATAGCTCGACAAAGTGTAGATTCCTGCATAGCTATAGCTGGTAATAGTCTATAATCAAAGCCGTTTTTATCAGATTCTTGAACAATAAGTTCAGCAAAGTCATATAAAGGAGAGCCGTGTCTTCTAAAAAATGCTTTCAGATTAGCTGCTCTACCGTCAGTTAGTTTTGTTTCAATCGGAAGACTACTTGTATCAAATGGTGCATTTGAATAGTTAAAATTTTTGGCTAGATTATAATCTTCTTCAATTTCAGATAATATTTTTCTAATGGCTTCTTCTTTTTTATTTTGTACGGAGAGGTTAATCAGTAATGTAATGTTTAATAGAATTAAGACAATGAAGGCAAAAAAATAAATCGTCAACTTCTTTCCCATATTTTAAATATAAGAGAAATAGCGTTTATTGTCAACTGCGAGTCTTATAAATAACAACTATTATTTTTGATAAAAGTAAGTTGGAAAAGGTTTCTGACTAATTTTTTTTCTAAGCTTATTTGCCCATTTGACGATTTTAAAACCGTGAGATATGACTAAAGTTTGTTGTTTTAATTCTTTATCAAATTTTGGTAGAAGTTGATCTATCATTTTTGGCATAAGAAACAGATAAACCACATTTGCCTTCGAGAGATCTACATTGAATATATTTTGAATTATAAACTGCGATTTAGTATCTCCTTTAATTTTTGCTAATAACCTTGCATACCAGATTAAGATTGGATTTACATCTATTCCTAGAGCATTTACTTTATATAAATTTGTAGCCTCTCGACAGACTCTTCCATCACCACAGCCTAGTTCAAAAAAGTTCAAATTTTTTTTTAAATTTGCTTGTTTTAATATCTGATTTATCACTTTTTGTTTAGTTGGAACGTAGGGTGAGCCCTTAATACTAGAATAGATAAACGAAATTGTTACTACCGCAAATCCGAATGCAAAAGCAAGTTCTGCAAAGATGGCGAGAAAGTACAAAAATAAAGCAAACATATATTTAGTATAATATAATTAAGTCTTTTTTCAGCCTGCTAATCCTAAGCGTCCGTAGCTTAATTGGATAGAGCGTGTGGCTTCGGACCACAAGGTTGCGGGTTCGAGTCCTGCCGGACGCGCTTAGCGAGGTTCGCTTCCTTTTGGAGGCAAAAAATTGGCAAAATCTCGTAATCTAAAGGGTCACTAGCTCAACTGGTAGAGCAGCGCCCTCTTAAGGCGCGGGTTCAGGGTTCGAGTCCCTGGTGACTCACATTAGAACCTCTTGACGAGCTAAAGCGAGTTTTAGAGGTTCTTATGTCCTTCCGAAGCTCGAAAGAGCGAAGGGGGACTTTTCTTAAAAAAACTTCAGAGACAAGGCTAATTTTTTAAAAATTGAAGCTAAAAGTGTTCCACTCATCTCTAGCTAACGATTTTGATAAAATCATTTTATGTATAAAGCAATTCTTTTTGATTTAGGTGGTGTTTTGTTTACTAATGGAACAACAAAATTCATTGAGTCAGTAAGTTCACGTTATTCTTTGCCAAAACAGCAAGTAAAAGAAGTAATAGACGGCAGGATAGGCACTTTATACAGGGAAACAAAGATAAGTCGGAATGAGTTTTGGGAAAGTGTTAAAAGAAACTTGAATCTTAAAGAAACCGCAGACCAATTAGAAAAAGAGTGGATAGACGCTTATGAGTTAATATCTGAAACCAAACAAATCATTCAACATTTAAGTCGTCAATACAGCCTTTATTACTTATCGGATAATGTTAAAGAACGAGTTAACAGTCTAAATGCCAAGTTTAACTTCATTCAACTTTTTAAGGGTGGAATTTTCTCACATGAGGTTGGAGTCAGAAAACCAAATCCTTTAATCTACGAATACGCCATAAAGAAGGCAGGATGTAATTCTAATGAAATAATTTTTATTGACTATAAACCTTCGGCTTTATTACCAGCTGATAAAATGGGGATTACTACAATTTTTTTCCAATCATCTCAACAATTAAAGGAATCGTTGGTTAAGCTTGGAGTTTATTGAATTTCAATCTGTAATTGACTGAAAGTATTATAAATTTTATACATATAAGCCTCTAATGAGTTCCATTCTGGGATGTCTTAACTCACACCTATTTGTCTAAATGGTAGAAAAAAATGAACGTTCTCGATTAGGTCGAATATATGATGCTATACGGCCATGGGCTATTGCATTTAGTATCGGTTTATTAGCTATTGGAGTAACAGCTGCTGCACTAGATATTGCCGGAGATCAATTGATAGAGGCTTATCGTAGAGACAGAAAGCAGGGAAAACAAAAAAATCAAAATAAATCTTAAACTATTTCTTCTTTTCTTTGTCTGACAAAACTAATCCATTCCTCAACAATCTCAAACACAAGTTTAAAAGGAGCTTCAATCAGAAAATCAAAGATAAAGATAAAAAAGTTTAAGCGTGCTATCTCGGTACTGAGAAATTTTCCGATTGACAAAATCGGCATAAAGAAAAAATCCACCACCGGCGTTAAAATACTCTCTTTTTCTTGTAGTCGATATTCGTTTACAATTTGTTTTATTCGGTAAGAAAAAAAAGTAACTAAGCTGACAAAAAAAATAAAAATTGCCTGACTAATTAAATTGAAATTAAGTAATGTCAGTAATTCATAAATGAGTAAAAGTGTAACAAAAAACGTGAAAGAGTAAAAAATGGTAAAGCCAAAAATTAAAACAGGTTTTTTTATTCGAGGTTGTTTAGGAATATAAGAAATTAGTGTTTCAAAAGATTTATCTTTATCGATGATATCGACTATTCTTTGAAAAATATTTTTTGTGTTCTCATCACCAGGAGTTCTGAAAAAAAGCACAATAACTGCCATCAGTATTGGCGGAAAGATGCTATTTATGATAATCGCAGCAGTGTTAACTTCGTTGTAAAAATA
This sequence comes from Candidatus Roizmanbacteria bacterium RIFCSPLOWO2_01_FULL_37_16, assembly GCA_001789695.1. Lineage (GTDB taxonomy): Bacteria > Patescibacteriota > Microgenomatia > UBA1406 > GWC2-37-13 > 2-01-FULL-40-13. The sequence continues at coordinate 64,383 of MGAI01000035.1, forward strand.
TAAAGAGGCAGGATATTCAAGGATAAGCGCCAAAACCATTTTGGTTAAAAAAATATAGACAAAAGCTTTGATAGCAAGGTTTCTTAATCTTAGGCTAATCTGTTGATATTTTTCCCTACAAGTATGATCAACCTCAACCCAAAGTTTTTTTCGGTTTTGTATGATGTCTACCGCTTCAAGCTGTTTCTTTTTTATTATTTCAAATAGAATTAAAAAGGGAGGCATTTGTTTTTTGCTGAATTTGGCTAAATTATCAACGTAAGGACTGGTAATAATCGCATCTATTTTTTTAAAGATTTCTGGTAATTTAGTAGACAAACTATGCAGTTCTTCATCGCTAAACTCTTTAATCGTTTTATAAAAGGTTACAAAAAGATGATATCTTTTATAGGCGTTGTCACTTTTTCGATAAGATTTCTCGATTGAGACAAGGAAAAATGCGTCTTTTTGTTGTTCTGATAATCCATCTAGTTTTATTTTGTTATGTAGCACTTGGTAGATATAAAAAGTAAAGCTTGAATTTCTAAGTGTAGCCTCTGGTTTTAAAGTTTCTTCTATCTCGCAAGTTGCTAGATCAAATAAAAATTGGGTTAAAAAATGTTGTTCTGATAAAACTCTTCCTGTTGAAATCAATTTTTTAAGAAGAATAAGTCTTTTTATAATGACCTGAATTTTTTTAATATCTATAGATCCAAGGCTTTCGTTATCAAAATAACGAGCCCATAAAAGTTCTCTAAGTAAATTTTCTGCTTCATCAATGCCTTCAGGATTAATTGCCAATCTTCGCTTTAAGATTCTTTCAATTGCAGCCCGAAGTATCAGATGCTCTTCGCGGAACTCTACAGCATTTCTAACTCGTTCGTAGACAAGCGCTAAAAAAGAGACTGTCTGGGAAACCGTCAACTTGGAAAAGTCATCGGGTAAAGGTCTGGATTTTATCGATTTTAGGCTAGCCAAAAGCGCATGAGTGTATTTTGAAAGTTGGATCAATGACTCTGTGCTTTTAGGCTTTTCGTTCATATTGAAAGACATTATATCATTAATACGTTGACTGAATTTTATTTTTTTTCTTTCGCTCCAAAAAGTAGTATTTGCTTGGTTAATTCCTGTAGTTTTTTGGCTGTAACTTTTTCTGTTTTTGCTTCAACATTTAATCTGACAAGAGGTTCGGTATTAGATGTCCGGATATTAAATCTCCAGGAAGGATAATCTACCGAAAGACCATCAAGCCAAGAAATTTTGCCATCTTTGAATTTTTTACAAATATAGTTTAAGAGATCTTTTGAGTTTAGTCTTTCTTTTAAAATAAAATTATATTCACCAGATTCACTCGAGACTTCGACTTCCTTAGCCAGTAGAGAAAGCGGTTTATTCTCCTTACTGAGTATTTTAAGTAGTCTTAAAATGGTAAGAACAGAACTTTCTGCATAGCCTGTTTCTCGGTAAAAATAATGTCCAGACGACTCACCAGAAAAGATAACTTCATCTCGTATCATGTGTTCAGTAATAAGTGCATGACCTACCTTTCCAATTATAGGTTTTCCGTTACTTTTTTCGACTGCGTTACTAATATTTCTGATATAACGAATATCAATTAACACTTTTTCTCCAGGATTTTGAGAGATTATATCTTTTGCTAAAATAGAAGTAATCAGACTCGCCTTAACCAAATGTCCTTTTTCGTCGACAAAAAAAACTCTATCCCCATCTCCATCTGGCGCTATACCCAAATCAGCTTTTTCTTCGATAACTTTTTTTTCTAAATCAACTAGATTTTTAAGATCCATTGGATCTGGCTGATGAGCGGGAAATCTGCCATCAAGTTCGAAATTCATTTTTTTCAGCTGGCAAGGTAGTTTACTAAAAAGTTCTTTGAGATAAAGGATTCCCATAGCATTTCCAGGATCGGCAACAACTTTGAATGTTTTTAAATTGGCAGGTTTAATTGCTTTAAAAGCAAACTCAATTTCATCTTTAAGAACGTTAGTATTTTTAATTATTCTTCCTTTTCTTAGACTTTTAAACTTTTTTTCACTTAAGACAATCTGTTTTACATCGTCCATTCCTGTAGATTTTCCAATCTTGATTAGGCATTTATCTTTTCTTTTCACGAATTTTATTCCATTATAGTTTGGGGGATTATGAGAGGCGCTTATTTGAAGACCACAGTCATAACCGTATTTAAGGCAAGCAAAATAAAAAGTTGGAGTTGATGATAAGCCAATATCAATTACTGTGGCGCCGAGTGAAACCATAGTTTTTTTGGCAACTTGAAATAAAGGGGGTGACGAAAGCCGCATATCTCTTCCTAAAACAACTCTTACTGTATCAGTTTTAAAATCTCTTAGAAAAAAAGTATAAATTCCTGTTATTATCTTGCCTATATTTTCTTGGTTAATATCTTGGGGATAAATTCCTCTTATGTCGTAAGCTTTAAAAATAGATGGGTTAATTGTCATACTGTTTTTTTTGCCATCAGAACAAAGTATCGTGCGTGTTAATTATATCACAAAAAATGACAGGCTAATATTTCGAGGGACTTTATACTAGGAAAAGGATTGTTGCTCGTTTTTATACCGACTTCAATTTTAAATAAAGCCTCATAAAAATTGATTAAATTTTCAGTTTTCCAATGGTTGGCTTGAGATTTGTATTTGAGCATCTGCCATGTTTGCAAGGAGCTTAGGTTAACTCCTTCTTTGGTTAAAATTAAGTTTCTCGTATATCTCACCAGCATTTGAAAAATAAAATTTTCATCTAAATCGGAGGCAAGGACGTCAAGGATTGAAATAAAATCCGCTCTCTTACCGGGATAGAGAGAATCAAGCAGTTTAAAGATTGTTTGATTAGGTTTAAATTCTTTAATCTGTCCGATTTTTTTGAACTTAAGCTCCCATGAGGAAATACTTTCCCAATTGAAAAGATGAACCTCTCTTTTTGAATTAATTTTTTGCAGTAAGGATACAATTATTTTATTATCCTTTTTGATTTTTCCGATTATATG
>MGAI01000035.1:67408-84299 GCA_001789695.1 Candidatus Roizmanbacteria bacterium RIFCSPLOWO2_01_FULL_37_16
TTCTTCAAATTTTAAATTTCTAACTTCAATACCCTGGCTAGAGAAGTTATGTTTAAGAGAAACAAAATAATTTCGCGACGCGATTGTATCTTCACCGCAAATGATGGTTAACATCAGCTATGAAATACGAAACTTGAAACAACTATCATATTCTGTTATTATAACTAATTACTAATAACTATTAACTACTAACTATTTTATGGCTCCACTTCCCAAAAGAAAACATTCCACAAGAAGAAAAGGTAAACGATTACAAACAAGAAATATTAATCTTCCTAAACTGGTTATTTGCCCAAACTGTCATAAAAAGAAATTACCACATAGAGTTTGTAAATATTGCGGAAAATAATTATAATGCCAATCTACAGATGATATGCAAATGCCGCGAATTATACTAATCAAGATTTAATCCACATAATTTGCATCATTTGCATTAAGATTTGCATCATTCGTATCATCATTATGGATCCAAGGCATCAGCAGCGAATTAAAATAGTCCAGAATTTATTCGCCTTTAGTTATAATAACAAAAATAATCTGCCACACCCTAACGATAATAAAACTCAAAAAATTATCAAAAAATTATCCATCATTGATCAATATATTAAAACTTATGCCCCTCGCTATCCTCTAGAAAATATTGCTAAAACAGATCTATCAATATTAAGACTCGCTATTTATGAACTAATGTTTGAGAAAAATACTCCGATAAAAGTAGTAATCAATGAAGCTGTAGAATTAGCCAAAGAGGTTTCTGGAGAAAATTCATACGCTTTTATTAATGCCATATTAGGCAAAGTTCTTTCTCAAACGCCCTCTTTGGGAAATAAAGGCGGCAGTATCTAATTCTAAAAATAGTTAACAAATATGAATAATCTGAGTGATTTAGAAAAAAAATTAAGCATAACTTTTAAGCAAAAAAAAATATTAGAAAATGTTTTTATACATCGATCTTATTTAAACGAACATAAAAATTTTTACCTTCCCTCTAACGAAAAGCTAGAATTTTTAGGAGATAGTGTCCTATCGCTCGTTACATCACTTTTTCTCTATCAAAATTATGTCTGGTTAAAAGAAGGTGACTATACAGAAATCAAAGCAGCTATTGTCAGGACTGAAAGTTTAGCCTATGCAGCAAAATTATTAAAATTAGGCGATTATTTACTCCTATCTAAAGGTCAAGATCGAGAATCTGGGCGAAAAAATAAAAATATTCTTGCCGACTGTTTTGAGGCCTTAATTGGAGCAATTTTTTTAGACCAAGGATTTGAAAAAGCCAATTCTTTTATTTTAGAATACTTATTTTCCAATAAATTAGATAAAATTATAAAAAATAAACAATATTTATCACCAAAAAGTAAGTTGCAAGAATATACCCAAGCAAAATTTAAGCTCATTCCGACTTATAAACTAATAGAAGAAATTGGACCCGAACACGACAGGATTTTTAAAGTTGAAGTTGCGATTAAGCAAAAAAAATACGGATTTGGATACGGAAAGTCAAAAAAGGAAGCTGAAGAAAAAGCTGCCAAAGAAGCACTGGAAGAAATAAAATAATTATTATAAAATTTATATCGGTTATCAATATTATAACGGTTAAAAAATTCTTATGCCAGCAACAATTAGACTCATGCGAATTGGAAAAAAGGCTAAACCTAGCTATCGGATAGTGGTCGTGGATAAAAGAAAAAAAAGAAGCGGATCATATATAGAAAAAATTGGCTTTTATAACCCCTTATCAAATCCGGCAGATTTATCTTTAGATACGAAGAGATTTGCTTATTGGATTGGGAAAGGGGCGATTATTTCCGAAGGTATAAAAAAACTAAAACTTCATTTGCAAAAAAATAGCTTTAAACCTTAAAATGGATTTGATTTTGTTGGATAATCAATATTGTCAATTTCTTCAGATTTAAATTCGATTTGAACTTTTTCTAAGATTTCCTCGAGTAATTGTTTGTCTTGAGTGGTTAAAGATCTAAAAGTATCAATTTTACTTCCTTTGCCTCGATAAACATTTAGATAAATTTTAGCTTCAACGTCAGCCGAATCTATTAATTCGATTCTATCGATAGTTATCAGTCTTCCTCCAGCCAATTTATGAGAATTCAAAAATTCCATGAATGAATTTGTATCACCCCGTCCAGCAATAACAATTGCTAATTTTTCTTCCAAAGACCTATCAAGAGGGATACTATAGGAAACAATAGAGAAATTGGATATAGCAGAAAGATTTTCTAAACTGGCTATAATTGAAAAATAATCCTCCTCATTTGGTATAAGTTGGCTTAGGATTAAATTAAACTTATCAAGATCTACCTCGTTTTCGATAAATTCGTTTTTGAATTCTAAAATTCTTTTTTTGTTTTCTAGATCTTTAAATTCGGTTTGTAAAGATTCTATTTTACGGTTATTTTCTTGATATTGTTTAAAAAAGAAATAGCCAGAGCTTATTAAAATAAAATTTAAGATAAAAAAAGCAATAATATAGATTACATTTTCTCTAAAAGTTCTTTTTATTGAATAATCAATTTTTCTCATTATTAAAAAATTTAAAAATTTTCAACGAGATGCAAAATTAGTAAATCTTCCGGAAAAAGTTAACTTATAAACTGTTTCTTCCAATTCAACCTTGGTAAAAGTTACCAAGATTAGACTATCAAAATGTCTTAAAAATTCATCAGACTCCGCATACTTTAAAAAATCAAGAAGATTTGTATAATCAACGAAACTATAGGTAAAAGTAGCAGTCTTTGATTTATCGATTAAAACAGAGTCAAGTTTTACATTATAACTTTGATTTGTAGTACTTTCTTTTAGCAGATTGTAATAAGGAAAATAATCGGTGCTTTGTCTTATGATACTAGATATCTGTAGTTGTTTATTTCTAAAATAAATAAATTTTGCGTCTAAAGCTTTATTTTGAATAAGGAACTCAAGTAGCTCTTTTTTGTTGGCTGAAAGATTTTCAATCTTACCTTTTTTTTGCCAAAGAAGGTAAAAAAATATAGGGTATATTATTGAAAAAATTATAATTTCAGAGATTATGATTAATTTGAATTTGCTGAAAAATTGTTGAAGTTGAATAAATCTTTTTTGCTTTTTGAGCAGATTGATCCTTTTTTTCATACTACTAGGCTTAAACTATGTTAAGTCGCTATTTTAAATAGCGCAGTTATATCAGTCTAAAGATCCTCCTATAGCAGCGATGAATGACGGCAAATCTTTTAAAAATGGTTCTGTCACGCTAGTTTTTTTTGTTAGTGTAAGTGGATTAAACACGGCAGTGGGAACTCCAGTATTATTTTGAATTTTTTTATCAATATGGTTAATTTCTGAAGATAGATTAATCAAGTAGAGTTGATTTACAGCGTTAATCTGAAATTTAACCCGCAAAGAATTTATAAATTTTTGAATTTCGGTTGTTAATTCATCGGTTGCAGGTTTAAGAATTCTATCAAGATCATAATTAGGATCATGGGCAAAGCCTATTGTTTTTAGTAAATTTTTAGATTTCATAATATCAATATTTATATCAACTTGGGCTTCGCGTAAAAATACTGATAACCCACCTTGAAAGTTATGGCTATCGGTAAATAATTTAAGTTTATGGTCAAAGTAATAAAAAGATGTATAAGAGAAACCTATATTTATAAAAATAGTGCCTCCTTCAGGTGTAGCAGGCTGGTAAAAAGAATTTAGAAACCGTCCAGTAGCGCTTAATTCGCTTTCAATAGATTCTGGATACAGTCCGATTCTTTCAACTAAACCTTGTACTCTTTCTATTAATTTTTGAGGCGCTGCTACGATTAGAACAAGCAGTCTATTTTGATTTTTATCTTCATAAATAATTTCTAAATCTAATGATGTGTCTTCCAAAGGCATAGGGATAAATTGATCTGCTTGATATTTAACTGCTGATAACAGCTCTTTTTCTTTCAAGCGGGGCATATAAACAATTTGTGAGTAGGTAAATCCGTCCGGTACAACAATATTTATCGGCTTTTTATTTATATTAAGAATATCGAAAGCTTTTTTTACTATTTTTGTTTCCTCGATAAGTATTTTTTCAGTATCAAGTTCAAAAAAAGGGGGAGTTTCAGATTGATAAGCAATGAGTTCAATTTCAATTTGACCACTTACATTTCTTGCTTTGACAATCCGAATAATATTTTCTTGGAGATCCAAAGTTATCATTGTATAAGTTACAGTATGAAAGAAAATTTAATTTAAGTCAAGAGATTTCTAGCTTTCAAAGTGTGGGGTAACTAGTTAAGATTATAGAAGACTGGTAATCAAGAAAAACTCTTTCTTCTGGTCTAGGTGTTAAACAATTTGAACCAATCTTATAACAGATCCTAAAGCTAATTGATACAACCGGGGGAGAATAAATTGATGCCCGATTACAGGATATTGAGAACGAGGTCACTTCAATTTTTGAGCTATTTAACTGGCCTTGACTGAAGGCAAAGGTTGGAGCAGGTGGGACAATAGCTGGATAAGAAATTATGAGATCGGGTGGATTATGTTCAATTGAAAAAGGACTTTTATATTTGTCTCTAAAAGAAGTTGGATCACCAATATGCGGGAATGGGATGGCTGGATTAGCGTCACAAATTTCTGTTAACCCATCATAAATGGTATAGGCGTAATTTTGGATATTAGTCTCAAGTACTTGAATAATATTATCTCCTATTCTTTTAACTTCGGTCACTCTAAAAATCCTGATTTGATGTTGTAATATGACATAAAGCACAGTAAATACTATAGGTAGAACAATTCCCAGAACACTTATTACTACCAAAGTTTCAACAAAGGTAAAACCCTTCTTCAATTGAAAAAGACACAACTTTTTTCGTCTAAAATAAATATTCATTTTATTCTAGTGTGGAAAATACTGCATTTGTAGTTACTTTTTGTACCTTACCCAATTCAAGCCAAGATACAGTGATAACAACGTCCACCTGGGCAATAAAGCCACCAATTAAGGAACTGGTAAATTTGACTTCGCGCAAAAACCTTGATTCTAAAGAATAATTATCATTGCAGCCTAACAAGCTAGCTGAAGGCCAATCTGAAATGGGAGACTGGTTAAAGCAAAATAATGTGCTTGATCCATCTTGGGTTATTCTCTCGGTGAAATTGCAGGTAGTGTTACAACAATTACCAGAACATTGATTTCCACCCCAATCAATTCTTTTCTCTACACGAAGCCAGTTCTCAAGTTGTTTGGCATAGTGCAAGGCGATAATTTTATTTTCGTTAAATTTCATGTTACGTATAGAGACTGTTACTACTGATATTGCCCCGATAAAAAAAATACTTAAAATTGTCGTAAATACCAGTACCTCAACTAGCGAAAATGCACGATGTTTAATTAGCATGAAAATGGAGCGTCTCCAACTGTTATTACTCCTATTGCAGTAATTGAGATTTCTAAACATTTAGCCGAATTTTCATTTTTTATTCTAATGGTAGAATCGGTCGTATTACCGGTTAAAGGATAGAAGTCTACTCTTGATGCTCCAGACACCTTACTTATGGACGTGCTAAAATCGTAAGCTTGAATTTCGGCACCACAGGTTGTTATCGCTTTTGTATTTATATCTCTACAGCATTGTTTAAAATTATAGCTAGAAGAATTAATCTCAACCTGGTAACCACCAAATTCTTCTAAACCAGAACAGATGAAGCTAATATCAGCGGCTTTGGCTTTTCCTTTTGTTAAGGCTAAAACATCTACGAGAAAATTTGCTTCCTTTTCAAGAAGTTTTACTTGACTAAAAATATTGTAATTTACTATGGAATAGCCAGTAAAAAGAGTAACAATCGTTACTACCAAAAGTATTTCGATCAAAGTAAAACTTTTTCTCATTGCTTTCCATCTTCCGCCTTCAATCTTTTAATCTTTAAGGGCCACATATTTTCCCATAAGGACCAATGGCGTATTCACAATCTGTGACGCCGCAGGATCCCCCACATGCAGCGTAGGTTCCTAACTCTAAGGTTGAATATAATGTATAGGTAGAAGGCGATGAATCGCAGAAATAATTTGAATTAGATTGGGGATCAGTAGGTATCTGCGGTAAATAATTGCTGAAGTTAGCTATGGAGGTTAAATTAGAACAATCAGCCGCCGCATATGTTGGATATTGACCATTTGCCGAGGGTTCTGAACTTCTATACATTTCTAAGGCTGCTTTAATTTGCTCTAGATCTCCTTTCCTTTTTGCATCTCTAGACGATCTTGTTAACGAACTATAGGAGATTACAGCACCACCAAAAAGCAAACCGATAATCGTGGTGACCACAATTATTTCGATAAGTGTAAAACCTTTTTTTAAGAGAAAATTATTGATCATTGTTCCAAATAGACACAATAAATTACCGACTCTGTTTCCATCAAATTTGTAGCTCCATTTTTTGCGCAAATTGAAGGTGGAGTTGCACCATCATCATAATCATATGGATCTAAAGTTCTAGGATCGGTAGGCGTGGAAGAGATGATTACTGTTTCTGTACTACACAGAGGATATGGATCGGTTTGAATGCTACTTGGAACCTTTCCGCCTGCAGCAGCAGCTGGGTAGGAACCATTACATAAGGAATAATACTGTTCCATGGCATTTTTTATTGCTCCAATATCCAACTTTCTTTTTGAATCTCGGGCTTTCTTTTGTGCAGTAGAATAAGATACCGCCCCAATTCCTATCAAGATAGAAATAATTCCAATGACAACTAACATCTCTAGTAGCGTAAAACCCCTCTTTATTTGATCTTTCATTTCTGCTATTTGATTATCGTTTGTCATGGCTCATTTACAATATAACATGTTCCTGAATTGCACGCAAAACCGGCCGGACATGCCTGTCCCACAGGATCAGCTGAATTCTCAAGACAAGCTGCCAAAAAATAAGTCAAAGTTGTATTATCAGGTAGGTAATAATAAGGGGATGCAGGATCACCAGGTACTTTATTCATATAAGTAACCATACCACTTGTCCAACCTGAACCCGTATTGGGAAAGGTGTTCCCTCCGTCCTCTGGAATATAAGTCGGTGGAGTTTGATCCAATTTGTAAAGCTCCAGTGCTTTCTGAATTTGCTTAAGATCATTTTTTCTTTGTGCATCACGAGCTCTTTGTCTGGCAGACATAAAATTAGGTAGAGTCAAAGCCGAAAGCGTACCAATAATCCCAATAACTACCAGTAGTTCAATTAAAGTAAAACTTCTACTCATTCTTTCATCTTAAATACTTTGTTGATGAAAATCAATAGACTATCTAAAGCAAATTTAGAATTTAAATTATTGCTTTCAATCAATGTTCTTAGTTTTAAGGTTTTTTTAAGAATTATGGCTGACAAAGGTTTTAAAATCAATCTACCGCGGTAATAGACGATAAGCTTCAGAAAAAAATCATTGATTTCATCTTTATCTAGGTCGATAAACTTACTGGAAAGAAAACGATAATTATTAGACTTTTCCACTTCGCTCAAATACTGATTAAAATCAGAGTTTGGATAATTAGAAAGCTGTCGTTGCTTAAGTTTAATCATCTTCGATCGAGACCGAATAGTTGGTAAAACAGAATGTTCGTTTTCAACCACCAGGATAAATTGATTTTTCAAAATAGATTCTTCTAATGATTTCAAAAGTGTGTTTTGGGCTTCCTCTGAAGCAGCGTCAAAACTATAAATAACAATTAGACGATTAAAAGGTGTCGTTAACATTATTTCTTTTTTTATTTCTCTTAATTGTGATATTAGAATTTCCTTTTTTTTTGGAGAGATTGAATAAATTGAGTTATTAGCAATCTTATTTTCTTTTATAAATTTTTGTAAGAAATGATTAACTTCGTCTTTATTTTTTGTTACCAAAATAATAGGTAGCATTCTACTTGCATTTTAACAAAAAACTACCTATATTAAAAATATGAATTTTAATCCCAGAGCTCTCCTTAAACTGCTGGAAAACAAAGGTATTATCGATCACGAAAAAGCCGAAAGACTTGAATATGAAAGTATCAAAACTAATACTCCGATTGATGAATATCTATTTAAAAATACAACTATCGATAAAAAAGACATTCTTTCTAGCTTGGCTAGTCTTTTGAACATTTCCTACGTTGATATCGCAACTGTGGCTGTTGATCCACAAGCTATTGGATTTGTTTCCGAGATTATCGCGCGAAAATATAACATTGTCCCTGTCCGATACGATCCCGAATCAGAAACAGTAACGATATCAACTAATGACCCTTTTAATATCTCAGTCTCTGATTTTCTTGCTCGAAAAACCGGAAAAAAAATTGTTATGGAGCTTGGTTACCTAGATGATATTAAAAAAACTATTGATCTAGCTTATTCCCAAACCCTATCTCCAGAGATAAAAGAAGCACTAAAGGAAGTGCAAATCTCCGATTTTGTCAAAAGTCCCCAAAGTGTTGGAGCGGTAATTAAAGAACCGCCAATCTCGAAAATTGTCAATACAATTTTGGAATTCGCAATTAAAAGTCGCGCATCGGATATCCATATCGAACCAGAAGAGGTGAGAACAAAAGTTCGCTATCGTATTGATGGTGTCTTACAGGATAAATTAACTCTGCCTAAAGGAATACACGATGCAATAGTCTCAAGAATTAAAATTCTAGCAGAAATGAAAATTGATGAAAAAAGAATTCCTCAAGATGGTAGATTCTATTTTAAGCTTGGTCACGAAGAAGACGATTTGCGAGTTGCAACTCTTCCGACTGTTAATGGTGAAAAAGTTGTTTTGCGATTATTAAAAAAGACCGGTGGCATGCCTTCACTCAATGAATTAGGACTCCGTGGCAGCCAGCTTAAAAATTTGGAAGAGGCTATTTTGAAACCATACGGCATAGTTCTGGTTACAGGACCGACAGGATCGGGAAAGACAACAACTCTCTATTCTGTCCTGACCATGTTAAACAAACCTTCTGTGAATATACTGACTTTGGAAGACCCGGTTGAATATAAATTGTCTGGTATAAATCAGGTACAGGTTAACGCTCTGGCCGGGCTTACTTTCGCCACCGGACTGAGAGCTTTCTTAAGGCAGGATCCAAATATCATACTGGTTGGAGAAATTAGAGATAAAGAAACAACTCAACTTACCATTCAGGCTGCTTTGACCGGACACCTGGTTTTTTCTACACTTCATACCAATGATGCGGCCACTGCTATACCGCGGTTGATAGATTTAGGTGGAGAACCTTTTCTTATCGCCTCTGTATTAAATGCAACGCTTGCCCAAAGGATTGTCAGGAAAATATGCCGCTATTGCAAAATTGTCTATGATCCACCCGAAGAATTGGTATTAAATATAAAAGATGTTCTGAGAGAACTGCTACCCAAGCCATATCTTGATGCAAAACCTATCCGATTATCAAGAGGCGAAGGTTGCGACGAATGCGGTAAAACCGGTTACCTTGGTCGAGTAGCAATTTTTGAAGTCTTGAAAATTTCCTCCGCTATTAATAATATGATATTAAAACAGGCATCTAGCAAAGATATTTTAGCAGTTGCCAACAAAGAAGGATTGATAACCATGAAACAAGACGGTTATCTTAAAGTTCTAGATGGCATTACAACCATTGAAGAAATTTTAAGAGCTGCTGAAATATAAATTAATCTATTTATATGGATATTTTTCATCTTTTTGATCTAACTATCGAGAAACAAGGTTCTGATCTTCATCTTATCCCGGACTATTTTCCAACCATAAGAATAAATAATGAACTTTATTATGTAAGATCAACTGGTATCTTAAACCAAGAACATGTTGAGAAACTTATCATTTCAATTCTAAATGAGGAACAGAAAGAAAATCTTTTTGCCAATAAAGAAATTGACTTAGGTTATGAATATAAGGGAAATCGTTTCCGGACAAATATTTATTTTACTAAAAATAAGCTAGCGGCAGCTTTAAGATTGATTGGAAGTAGAATTAAGACTATTGAAGAACTCAACTTACCAAATGAACTTCACCAACTCACCGGCATTAACCAAGGTCTAGTTTTGATTACCGGACCAACTGGTGAGGGAAAATCGACGACTTTAGCTGCAATTATCGATGAAATAAATCATAAATACGCAAAACATATCATCACTATTGAAGATCCGATTGAGTATGTTTACTCTGTTGCTAAATCAGTCATTTCTCAAAGAGAGCTTCATCAGGATACTCATTCCTGGAACATAGCTTTAAGATCAGCTCTAAGAGAAGATCCTGACGTCGTCCTCCTTGGTGAAATGAGAGATTACGAAACCATTCAATCAGCTTTAACTATAGCAGAAACAGGACATCTTGTCTTTTCAACCTTGCACACAGGCTCAACATCTGAAACTATAAATCGAGTCATCGATGTTTTTCCAGCTAATCAACAAAATCAAATACGTTCACAGCTATCGTCAGTATTAAAAGCTGTAATTGCTCAACGTTTGATCCCTTCATTAGACAGAAGTAAAAGACTTCCCGCTGTTGAGATACTTTTAAATATTCCTTCTGTGGCTGCTGTCATTCGTGAAGGACGGACCCATATCTTGGATAACATTTTAGAAACCGAAGAAGGGCAAGGTCTTTGTCTTTTCGAGAAATACTTGCTTAAGATGTATAACAAAAATCTTATTTCAAAAGACTCAGCCCTTTCTTATGCTATTCGAACCAATGAAATGAAAAAGCTCTTAAAGTAAATCCAAAGCTCAAATGTCAAATCATCCCGCTTAGCGGGATTGAGCTTTGAAATTGATTTGTATCTTTGTCCTTCGACTTTGCTCAGGACAATGGTGAGCGTAGTCGAATCCATTGGATTTTGACACTTGAATTTTTACCTTTCTATGTTATTTAAATATAAAGCTGTCAAAGACGGCAATGTTGTTGTCAATCAAATACACGCTGAAAGTCAAGAAGCAGTACTTAGTTTCTTAAAAACCAGCGATTATTTTCCTATTGCTATCTGGCGACTTGATTTCCCAACGTCAAAATTTATCAACCTGTTAATAAGTCGAGTAACCTTCAACGACATAGTTGATTTTACTAGACAGTTGGCTATTATGCTTGATGCTGGTCTAACCCTGATTGATTCAATTGATATATTAAGAAAACAAGTGAAAAATCCTGCCCTAGTTAGTTTGCTTGAAAATTTAGATAAAGAAATACGTTCAGGTAAAACTTTTTCAACAGCGCTTTCTCTTTATCCACAATATTTTCCCAGACTTTATATCTCACTGGTTAAATCCGGTGAGGTATCTGGTAAATTAAGTGAAATTCTGATTAGACTTTCTGATAATCTGGAAAAAGAGAGAACTTTTCGAGGTAAACTGCGTGGAGCTCTAATTTACCCAGCTTTTATTATCGTTGGTATGATAATTGCCGGATTTATTATGATTACGTTTGTCGTGCCAAAGCTTTTGGAGCTTTATAAGGAATTCAGGATTGAACTGCCATTTTCGACCAAAGTCTTGTTATTTGTCTCAAATTTTTTTGGTAAGTTTTGGCCACTGTTGTTAATCGGCACCGCATTATTTATTACCATCTTCCTTAAATATATTCAATCCCAAAAGGGAAGATTTTATCTCGATTCCATTTTAATTAAATTACCACTTATTGGAAATTTAGTTAAAATCTCTACGCTTGTTGATTCAACTCGAACTTTATCTATTTTAGTATCATCTGGCGTTCCACTCATGGAAGCGCTTAGTATAATTACTGATACTTCCTCTAGCCTCATTTATAAAAAGGCTTTTGAAAATATTAAAAATCAAGTCGAGCGAGGATTATCACTCGGGATGGCTATGAAACAAGCTGAAATCTTTCCGCCAATTCTGGTTCAGATGACGCTGGTTGGTGAACAAACTGGGCATCTTGACAACACCCTTTTTAGAGTCTCCAACTACTTTGAGACCGATTCCGAACTGGCTATTAAAGCCCTGACTACTCTTATCGAACCGATAATTCTAGTAATTTTAGGAATAGGAGTTGGATTTCTTGTTTTTGCAATAATTACCCCAATCTATAGCTTAACTTCTTCCTTTAAGTAACCGAAACCAATTGCTATAATCAAGAACTTTATTTTACCTCTTGACATGATAAATTATTTCTGTAGCATAAATAATAAGAGCATAAATACATGAGAAAAGCTTTTACTTTAATTGAACTTTTGATTGTTATTGCGATTTTAGGAATATTGGTAGTTGGAATTTTAATTGCTTTGGATCCGGTTGAGCAAACTAGAAGAGCAACCGACACGACAGTCTTAAGAAGCGGTGGTGATGTAAAAAATGCTGTCGATAGGTTTTATGCATCAAAACTCTATTTCCCTTGGTGTGATCCAACCAGCCCTGCTGGTAGTTGTACCATGATCTCAAACTGCGTAGCCGATAGTTCAAATCAACTCGATTCAGCCTGCGGATCGGATGTAATGGGTGAATTAGTAAACACGGGAGAGTTAAAAAGTAACCCGCCTGCCAGTATGACAGCTGTTCTCTTTCTGGTCATAGGTTCAGGAGGTGGAAGCTTTAATGTTACCTTTAATCCAGTATCTAGATCTTTCGATACAAATCCAAATACAAAATACGTTGATAATTCCTGCACCACAACTGATACCACAGCATGTTCAACGACACCAAACGATTGTTTTTTCTGTCTTTAAAAAACAGCTATTCCTTCACTCTTATAGAACTATTGATAGTGATTTCAATCTTAGGGCTTTTAATCATCGGTGGACTGAGTCAATACTATAATTCGATAAAATCTGCTCGGGATGCACGCAGGAAATCTGATCTACAAAGCATACAAAAGGCCCTTGAGACTTATTATCAAGATTTGGGCGGTTATCCTGGAACTATACCCGATCCTTTTTGCCATCCCACAGATTGCGCAACCGCTCAATATATGACTACTCTACCTAAAGATCCTAGTGGAGAACCTTATTTCTATGAATCAGACGGTACTTACTACCGACTCTATGCCTGTATTGAAAACCCAAATGACAACGGACCCGGAGTAAATCAAGCAGGTTATACACCTGCTTGCGGAATCGACAGATGCAATCCTTGTAGGTATGGTATCTCAAGTACCAATACTGTTCCCTAAAATCAAATCGAATCTAATTCTTTTTTTACCTCATTATCGTCTGGGTTTAGATTGTGCAGAATAAAATTGAAAACTTTTTTAGCTTCTTCAAATCTGCTTGTTTTTTTAAGAATCTGACCTTTAAGAAAATAACCATCACGGTAATTATTTTTCAGATCTATTGACTTATCAATTTCAATTAAAGACAGTCTGTTATATTTAAGTTTTTCATTATTTTTTTTTGCCTCATCCGCAAGTAGAGAATAAAATATTGCCAAACTATAAGGAATTTTAGGATCCGAAGGAGCAATCAGCCTCGCTTTTTCTAAAGCATCGAGTGCGACTTTAAGCTCTAGGGGATCAAGAGTAATTTGGTAAAAAAGATAATGATTTTTTGCTTTTGTCTTCCAATATAATACATTTTTTGCAGCTGCAACTATACTTTTGTTATTTAATAAGTCAGCTGTTTTCATCATTTTTTCTGCCACATCATTTTGCTTTTGATAAGAAGCAATAAAAGCAATATTTGCTAAAGTATAGGAAAGTTTGTCTTCATAGACATGATCGTATTTTAGTGTATTTGCCTGATTTAAAAGTTGAGCTGCTTTTTGGTATTCACCAATCTTCGAAAAATTCTCTCCTTCTGCGTATTTTATGTCGGCAAAATAATATCGCAAGAAGTAAATTAGAAAAAAAGTTAGAGCTATGGTCAATATTAAAAGCATAAGTCGCCTTTTAGTTGTTAATTTGACGAAATTTTTTTTATCCTTATTTTGTTCTAATTTTTGGCTTGAGATCACTAAAAAAGCAGGAATTAAATAAAAAAAAAGGTTTATGGTTGTGGTTGAGAAACCAAAAAAATTGGTTACTAGGATTGTGAAATAAGAAAGTAGTAAACAAATTTCTAAAGTTTCAAATTTCAAATCTTGATTAATGTCTCTTCGTAAATCAGTAGGATTCGATTTAACTAAAAAATTTAAATTAAATCTGAATATTTTTCCTGTTGAATGTACAATGACTAAGACTATCATTAATAAATACGCTCCCAAACCTACTATCCCTGTCGTAGCCAAATAGTTTAGAAATTCGTTATGGGCTTTGTTATAAAGATAATCCCATTCTGAAGTTAAATTATGTTCTTTTGGACGAACAAAGTAATAGCTATAAGCAAAAGTCTCAACGCCTGTACCAAAAAATGGGTACCTTATACCTAAATTTATTGCTCCTCTCCAAACAATTTTTCGTATCTCCGAAGAGGTCGTCACAGAAGAAGCAGAATAATCTCTAGTAAATTGTTTTTCGCCAGAGGGCTTAGTAAGATTAACGTCTTCTTTTTGCTTTGATTTTATAACTTTGTTGTAAAATGACAATGATAAAAACTGATCGATCTTCCCAATACCTGTCTTAAAAAGTACAATTGAAAAAATCAGTAGGAAAGAAAGAAGGATAATTTTTTTCAATTGCTGGGTAAAATTTTCTTTATTTTTTAAAAAAAGAAGTATAATAAAGCCGAACCATCCCAAAACAACTGATAAAAACGCAGATCTTGAACGAGTAAATAATATACTGGAAAAACTAAGGAATAGATAACCAGAATAAATAAATAAGGATCTAAGATTTGCCTGCTTACGGAATAAAAAATAGGTGCCAATAAAAAAATTAATAGCCAGATAAGCGCCTAACCAGTTGGGTTGACCCAAAGTTGAAAACATCCGTTCTGCAGGCCGAAATTGATCGGTCCAACAGCTGTTATTAAACTGACCCATAAATAAAAGACAGCTCATATCGCGGCCAAACTTTCCCGGAATTGCCCAAAGTATGACAATCATCGAGCTTAATAAAGAGAATTTTAATAGTTTATCTAAGACCTGCCTGTTTAAGGAAAAGTTTGAGATAAACCCGTAATAGAGAATAAGGTAGCTTAAGATCGATAACAGACCACCATTAAACCTTCCATAATAACCGAAAAATGATGTATGAGGATCAATAGAAAAAATTGTAGCAACTGTCTGTGAAAATAAAAAAAATAATATAACCAGGTCAAAAGGAGTTTTTTTTATTATAATTTTGTTTAATAAAATCATTTTTAGTGACCAAAAAAAAAGTATCCCTAGTGTGATTAAATAAATCAAAATCATCTTATTAAACTCAAAAAGCTCTGAGGTAAAAGGAGCCATGATAAGAGGAGTTATAAAAAAAAGCAGGTAATATAAAAAATTTATTGATTTATCTATCATATTTCTTTAATAGCAATGTTTAATTTTATCCAATCATTAAAAAAATTCAAACTACCCTTATTGTCTTGGCTAGATATATGTTTTGACCTAGGAACTAGTAATACTCGTATTGCCATAAAAGATAAAGGAAAAGTTTTGAGTGAACCAACCTACGTCGGACTTAATATGACCAATAGAGAATATATCTTTTTCGGAACTGCAGCTAAAACAATAGTAGGTAAAACGCCTGAATTTGTAAAGATTATACGTCCAGTGATAAATGGCGTCATTTCAGATTTTGATGCAGAAGTTTCACTTTTAAATAATTTTTTACAAAGATCAGTAAATGTTTATTTTAAAAAATTTTCTCTCCTCAAACCTCAACTTAGAGCTATTGCTTCTGTTCCATATAGTGCAACCGAAATCGAACAGAAAGCCGTCGAAGAAGCTCTATTTAAGGCCGGCTTTTCTTCGGTTTTTTTGATTGAGAAACCTCTGGCTGCTGCATTAGGAGCTGGTGTAAACATATTTTATCATCATCCACATCTTATCATTGATGCTGGAGGTGGTCTGACTGAGCTGAGTATTATTAGTGGTGGAGGAATTGTTGCAGAAAAAACACTTAAAATGGCAGGCGAAAGCATGAATCACTCGCTAGCCAATTATGCTTACTTAAAACATGGTATTATTTTAGGTGAAGCTACTTGTGAACATTTAAAAATATATCTACTTAATTTCGAGCAAGAAAATAAAACTTTTACAGTCAGAGGCAAGTCACTGGAAAACGGTCTGCCAAAATCAGTCAGGATGAAATCTTCAGATGTAAAAGAAGCCTTATTTAACAATATATCTCAAATTACTGACGCTGTAAAAGAACTTATTGAAATATCTCCTCCAGAAGTGGTAGACGAAATCTATGATCGAGGCATAATCATGGTAGGTGGCCTGGCAAATATAGCAGGTATTGATCGTTTTTTATCCAGTGAGTTGAAAATTGAGGTATCGATAACAACTATACCTGACGATTCTGTAATTAAAGGATTATTAAAATTGACTGGCAATTATGAAGATCTAATTAAGCTTTCTATTCCTAAAATTTAAGATTGACATAACTTCTTTTATCTACTAAAATATGAGTGTTCATGTACTTTGACAATTATATTTAGTCTAGTAATCGGGTTAGGTAGTACCCCGCTATTGGCGGGGTAGATCCCGATGCCAGTCGGGATCATCTTTTTTTTAAGAGTTTGATCCTGGCTCAGGATGAATGTTGGCGGCGTGCCTGAGATATGCAAGTCGAGCGCATCTTGTCCCGCTTTGCGGGATGAGGTCAGCGGCGGACGGCTGAGTAACACGTAGGAACCTTCCCTGAAATAGAGGATAGCCTATCGAAAGATGGGGTAATACTTTATAGTCCCCGCCTTTGGCGGGGTAAAAACCATAACTGGTTGTTTCAAGATGGTCCTGCGGCCTATCAGGTAGTTGGTAGGGTAATGGCCTACCAAGCCTATGACGGGTAGCTGGCCTGAGAGGGTGTTCAGCCAGAGGGGTACTGAGACACGGACCCCATTTCTACGGAAAGC
>MGAI01000036.1:0-10280 GCA_001789695.1 Candidatus Roizmanbacteria bacterium RIFCSPLOWO2_01_FULL_37_16
GCTTTCGCGAAAACCGGCTTCGGTGACACGGATAAACCGGGCGTTTTTCCATAGATCAGGTATTGAATGGGCATTGCAATAACTCATCCCGCTTCTTAAGGCTCCCAAAAGCTGATTGATCACATCTGCTACCTTGCCTTTGTAGGGTACCATCGCCTCTATCCCCTCTGGAACTATAGTATTCAGCTGCATTTCGCTTTTATTCTCAAGCTTCATCTTGCGATCGGCGGTTGCCAAGAAAGATGCGGATCCACGATGGACTTTATATTTTAATCCTTGACGCATGATCAGACCTCCAGGACTCTCGTCTGTACCGGCAAACCAACCAGCCAGCATACAGCTTGAGGCCCCAGCTGCTAAAGCTTTGACAATATCGCCCGGATAGTTTGTTCCGCCGTCTGCTATCAGCGGGATTTTTTTCTTTTGAGCCACACTTGCGCATTCTATAACAGCAGTAAACTGGGGAACGCCAACTCCGGCAACTACTCTTGTTGTACAAAGACCTCCTGGACCAATGCCGACCTTGACCGCATCTATACCCCTTTCAATTAGATCGAGAGTTCCTTCTTTGGTAGCTACATTTCCGCCAATAAGTTCAACATCTTTAAATTTTTTTTTGATTTTTTCAACTGCACGAAGCGCTACGTCGTTATGACCATGAGCTACATCAACAACCAATACATCAACTCCTGCTTTGACTAACTCGCCCGCTCTTTCTAAAAAATCTTTTACTACGCCTACTGCTGCTCCAACTCGATAGCGCCCGTGACTGTCTTTGGTCGAATAGGGAAACTTTTCAAAATTTCTGACCGACCGGGCTGTAATTAAGCCTAGAAGTCGTCTATCTCTATCAACTAAAGGTAACTTTTCAATTTTATACTTATGAAAGATTTTCTTGGCCTGGGCAAAGGTTATTCCCACTTTTTCAACTAATAGTTTATTAAAAGGCGTCATCAGGTCGCGAACCTTTTTTTGTAAATTCGCCTCAAAAATGAAATCACGTTTGCTTAAAATCCCAACCACCCTGAATCTCTTATCCACAATAACAAAACCATCAACGTCCTTCTCTCTTGCCAACTTCCAGACTTTTCGAAGCGTGTCATCTGGAGCCAAGGTGTAGGGATTATCGAGCACAAATCCAACCTGTCGCTTAACCTTTTTAACCTCCTCAACCTCGTCTTCTATCGACATAAACCTGTGAATTATTCCAATCCCTCCTTCTTTGGCTAGTTCAATAGCCATTTTTGCCTCAGTTACAGTATCCATATTAGCCGAAATAAATGGAGTATGTAGCTCTAGATTTTTCGTTAGTTTTGTTTTAGTCGAAACATCAACTCTATGGTCGATGAATGATCTTTGGGGAATAAGAAGAACGTCATCGTAGGTTAAACCGAGGGGAATATCCTGCATTAATTTACAATTTACAATTTTTAATTTTTAATCAAGTTTAAATTAATTAATTTTTAAATTTAATCATAGAGGTATCGTTTGTTTTCTCTCCGGTCCCACAAAAACATATTTTACAGGAACTTTTAGATTTTTTTCGATAAACATAACATACTTTCTTGCTTCAATAGGTAAGTCAGAAAAATTCCTTATCTGAGAAATATCTCGTCTCCAAGGTTTAAATTCCTCATAAACTGGCTGACATTTTTCAAATTCAGTCATCAGCGATGGAACTTCATAATATTTTTTTGCTCCGATTTTATAATGAGTACAGACTCTAAGAGTTGGAATTTTGGCAAGGACATCTAACTTTGTAATAACAAGATAGTCAAATCCGGAAAGTCTTGTTGCCGTCCTTAATAAAGGCAAGTCGAGCCAGCCACAACGCCTCGGACGTTTAGACACTGTACCAAACTCTCCTCCCTTATTTCTTAGTTCATCACCTAGATTGTTAAGTAACTCTGTGGGGAAAGGTCCATTGCCAACACGAGTAGTATAGGCTTTAACAACAGCCAGACTGTAGATTTTTTGCGGAGCTACCCCTACGTAGGGAAATACCGATCCGGAAATCGTATAAACGGCCGTTGTAAAAGGATAAGTTCCAAATACACCATCTAAATAAGTTCCATGCGCACCTTCAAAAAGTAACTTTTTCGCCCCGTGAAGCCTTGGCGAATTGGGGCTATTTAATAATTCTTGTACTTTCTTCGACACATCACCTAAATACTTCTTTAATTTCCAACCATAAGAAACATATTCTTGATAGATTCTATCTTTAGTCAACTCTGTTTTTTGCCCAAACACGAGCTCTAACTGTCTTTTTTTGAGAGGAAAAAACATCTCGATTTTTTCTCGAAGTAAGTTTGGACTTATTAGGTCTTCAAATCTAACACCAAAGCGATTATTTTTATCTTCGTAACAGTAACCTATGCCAAGATGAAGGCTTCCGGTTGCTTTTTTGCCTTTCCAAAGCTCTGTCGCTCTATCTAACTCTTTATGATATGGCATGACGATATGTACGCGTGGATCGATTGTAAGCTTTACTTTTGTTCCTCTCTTTTCAAAAAAGTCAATCTCTTTAAGAAGAACTGCTGGATCAATCACAGCCCCCTGGGCAATTAGAAGTTTTTTGCCCTGAAGAATACCTGAGGGTAAAAGTGAGAGTGGAAACTTTTCCGAAGCAACAACTATAGTATGTCCGGCATTATTTCCTCCATTAAATCTAACTACATAATCTGCCTCCTCTGCTAATATGTCGATGATTTTGCCTTTTCCTTCATCTCCCCACTGAGCTCCGACGACAACAAGAGGAAACTTAATCTTCATACGAGTAACCATTCTAGCATACTTGAAAATCAATGTTAAAATATCCTATGGCTTTTTTGATTTTTATTTTTATTGCATTTCTTTTTCTTATTATTTTTGTTTTTTCATCCAAAAAGCTTTCACCG
This sequence comes from Candidatus Roizmanbacteria bacterium RIFCSPLOWO2_01_FULL_37_16, assembly GCA_001789695.1. Taxonomy (GTDB): domain Bacteria; phylum Patescibacteriota; class Microgenomatia; order UBA1406; family GWC2-37-13; genus 2-01-FULL-40-13. The sequence continues at coordinate 2,898 of MGAI01000036.1, forward strand.
ATTCCCTACTTCCCAAGCAATAAAAAAGATATTGCTTCAATAACTAAGGCGTTGGGTTTAAGCAATAATCAGACAATTTTTGATCTTGGAGCAGGCGATGGAATAATTATTTTTGCAGCAGCAAAAGTAGCAAATAAGAAAAAATTAAACACAAAATTTGTCGCAGTCGAGATTAACCCCATTTTAATTTTAATTCTTTTGATTCGTCTCTTCTTCCACCCGAATAAAAAAAATATTAAAATTATAAGAGACGATATTTTCAAAATGAAACTTTCCTTCCCAACTACTAACTACTCTCTACTAACTACTTTCTATCTCTATATTTCTCCCTGGTTTCTCGAAAAAGTCGCGAAAAAAATTTCGCACGAATTTCCTAAAGCAAAAATTATTTCTTACATGTATTCCATCAAAAGTCTAAAAAAATCAGAAAAAAAAATTCAAGGAAAAAATACTATTTTTGTTTATCGTTAAACTGTTATACCTACCACTATTCCACCTGCGAGGTGGAATTAAGGCTATGGCAACAAGCTCTCGGACCAACAGAAACTTCCATGGCAACGAATATTCTAAGGTCACTTGTCACGGAAGGAAAAATAATGTTTTTACCAGATGGTTTAGCCAATAAAGCAGAGTTACCTAGAGCTGTTGAGTTTATAAAAAGAAATGTGCGAACCGGAGTTGAAAGGAAAAGATATTAAAAAGCTTCAGACTAAATGGTTAGTATTTTCAATATTTCTTCAGGTTTGTCAACTAGATAATCCGGTTTATTTTTCTTAAGAATTTCTTTTTTGTTAAAACCCCAGGTAACAGAGATGACTTTTAAGCCATTTTCTTTAGCTGCATCGATATCTCGTACCTCGTCACCTAGATAAATAACACTTTCCGGATTTAATTTATGCTGCTTTAATAAAGTATTTAATGCCTTTCCTTTTCTGAAAAGATTTTTTTCCGAGTGGATAAAATCAAAAATTTCAAGGCCATTTGTCTTAATAAATTTCTCAATATTTTCTTTGGAGTTTGAGCTTAAGATCCCAAGTTGATATCCTTTCATATTTAGCTTCAGCAAAATTTTTTTGATATTTGGAAAGGATTTAATATCCGTAATCCTGGAGCCTAAATCTTGTCTAATTTTTTTTGCTATGAAAGGAGCTTTGATGAGATTTACTCCGTATTTTTTAAATAACTCCTTTAATCCCATATTTCTTATACTTTCAATTTCTTTGCTTGTGAATTTATCCAAACCAAATTCTTTAGCTTTGGAGTTAAAAAGTTTTACAAGAGTGGAAAATGTGTCTGCAATTGTCCCGTCAAAGTCGAAGATGACAGTTTTTATCATGTTCCCTCCGACCATGAGGTCAAATACTTCTTTTGTTCTTTAGACAGGGAATCAATTTGTATCTCAAGTGACTGCAGTTTTAAGCGGGCTATTTTTTCGTCAATTTCTTTGGGAACATCGTATACGTCAGCTTCTAAATTTTTATAATTTTTTACCAGCCAGCGAGCACAAAGTGCATGGTTAGCAAATGACATATCCATGACAGATGACGGATGCCCCTCGGCAGCTGCTAGATTAACCAATCTTCCCTGAGCCAGAAGATAAATTTTTCTGCCGTCCTTTAAATAATATTCTTCAACGCTCTGCTTGATTTGTCTTTTGCTTCTTTTCAGACTTTCAAGATCGGGAATCTTTATCTCGATATCAAAATGGCCAGAATTGGCTAAAATACTTCCAGTTTTCATTTTTTGAAAATGTTCTTTTCTTATCACATGTTTATCGCCTGTCACTGTAACAAAAATATCGCCGATTTTAGAAGCATCAATTAGCCGCATCACCGAAAAACCATCCATTGTAGCCTGGAGAGCCTTAACCGGATCAACTTCGCAGACCACAACCTGCGCTCCCATTCCTCTCATCCGATTGGAAAGACCCCTACCGCAATAGCCATAACCGCAGATAACTACCTTTTTACCGGCTAATAAAATATTTGTAGCCCGTATTATCCCGTCGATTGTGCTTTGACCTGTTCCATAGACGTTGTCAAACATGTGTTTGGTTGGTGTATCATTGACAGCAATCACAGGATATCTCAAAGCCTTATCTTTGGCCATGGCTCTTAGCCTTATGACACCGGTTGTTGTCTCCTCCTGCCCGCCAATCATATTTTTTAGAAGATTTTTTCTTTTTGTATGAACTAAGGTTAAAAGATCTGCGCCGTCGTCAAAGGTGATATTCGGTTTTGCATCTAATACTTTATTTAAACACCAGTAGTAATCTTTCGTGTTCTGTCCTTTCCAGGCAAAAACCTCCATACCTTCATCGGCAAGAGCGGCCGCCACCTCATCTTGGGTTGACAACGGATTACAGCCTGAAAGATAAACATTTGCTCCTCCTGCTCTAAAGACTTGAACTAAAACCGCAGTTGCTTCTGTTACATGAATGGCAACAGCAAAGGTCAAACCTTTGAAGGGTTTTTCTTTCTTATAATCTTCCTCAATTTGCAAAAGCACCGGCATCTGCATCCTCGCCCACTCTATCTTTAACTTGCCTTTTTTTGCTAAACCAAGGTCTTTTACTTTTGACAATTTAAATCATATTGTCATGCTGAATTTAGTTCAGCATCTGTATTTCTAAAATCAGATCCTGAAACAATCCTGATATTCATCAGGACAAGGTTCAGGATGACATTGCGAAACACTATAACAAACGCTAAAATTATTTGCAAATGAAAAACATTATTCTTACGGGGTCTCTCTCGTTTGATTATATCTTTGATGTTAATGACTCTTTTTCTAACTATATTTTGCCTGACAAAATTCATCAGATTAATTTTTCTTTCGTAATTGACAGTCATCACAAAAGTTGGGGAGGTACAGCTGCAAATCAAGCTTTCTATCTTGCTAGATTAGATACTAATCCCTTTATTTTTGCTACTGGTGGTTTTGACTTTGATGATTTTAATAAATTTTTAAAGAAAAACCGAGTCCGAACGGATTTTATTCGTATTGCAAAAAATCTGCCTACAGGGACAGGATTTGTAATAACCGATAAAAAAGATAACCAAATTTGGATGTATTCCAAAGGAGCTATGAAAAATAACTCAAATTTTATCTTATCAACGATCGTGGACAAGATAATTGACCCAATCATTGTAATCTCGCCCAATGAACCCAAAGCAATAATCAATTTTGTAAATCAATGTGAGAATGATAAGATTGAATTTGCATTTGATCCAGCTTTTTATATCCCTACTCTTCCTATAGATACGTTATACCAAGGCGTTAAAAATGCCAGGATAATCTTTGGAAATGATTACGAGATAGCATTTATTGAAAAACGATTAAAGAAATTAATTACCGACCTAGTAAAGAAGGACCAGATTGTTGTGAAAACCTTGGGCGATCAAGGATCAGAAATATTTCATAATGGAAAATGGATAAAAATAGGAATTTATAAAACTAAAACTCTCGACCCAACCGGCGCAGGAGACGCCTACAGAGCTGGTTTTTTGTCTGGATACTTAAACAACCAGCCTATAAAAACTTGCGGTTGGATGGGTGCAGTTGTTGCATCTTTTGCTATCGAGGTTAAAGGAACGATGAACTTAAAATTTACGAAGCAAGAATTTGAGAAAAGACTGGCAAAAGTAATTTAAAATTTTCAATTTTTAATTTTCAATCAATTCTCGATGTTTTAAAATTTAAATTTTCAAATTCAATAAAAATTTCAAATTTCAAATTGAAAATTAGTGACTATGCTATTTTTAACTAACCTCGACACTTTTATTACCAACTTTGTAAATATAGTCCTTCCTCACAACCTCTTCTTTGACTACTTTTTCTCTTTTTTTTCTCTGCGGGGAAATTCCATATTAATTTGGCTAATTTTAATCTTAATCGCGCTAGTTCTTGAAGAACGGAAAAATCCAGGCATTCAAAAAAGAGATATTAAATTTGTAGCTATTTTTCTTTTGACTTTTACATTAAGCTTTATCACTTCAGACATTATATTAAAAAATCTTATAAAACGTCCTCGCCCCGACTATTATAACACCACAAATTCCACCTACGCGGTGGAACCCGGATTGGCACAATGCCCTAAAAATTATAGTTTTCCTTCGTCTCACGCAACTACGGCTGTTGCTGCAGCAACCGTAATAACCAGTTTTGATAAAAAAAGAAAGTGGCTTTATTTCGGAGTTGCAATCTTAATTTCTCTATCGCGCGTTTATCTTAGCTGTCACTTCTTCTTTGATGTGGCAGTCGGAGGAATTGTAGGTTATTTAAATAGCATATTTATACTAAAATTAATCAAATCCGACAAATATCATAAATAAATAATTTGTATATTTGTTGATTTGTAGTATTTGATTATTTATCTCCCTTGCTTCTCCACTCCATAGAATTTAACACGGTCTCCTCTAAACATCAAATCCAGCTCTCCGATTGGACCATTGCGGTGTTTGGCAATGTATAATTTTATTAAACGTTTATTTTGATCCAGAAGATCCTCACTTTCCTCCTCATAATAGATAAACATCACAACATCGGCATCCTGCTCAATGGCGCCAGATTCTCTAAGATCAGCCAGTTGGGGCTTTCTCGTGCCTCTTTGTTCAACTGCACGTGAGAGCTGCGATACAGCCATTACAGGAATCTTTAACTCTCTAGCTAAATTTTTTAAACCCTGGGAGATAAAAGATACTTCCTGGACTCGATTATCAAATCTTCTGCCTGAATCGGCTAGCTGAAGATAGTCAACAATAATAAATTTGAGATGTTTTTCGATCATTAGTTTTCTAGCTTTAGTTCGCATCTCTAATATCGAGGCTCCTGGCGTGTCGTCTATATAGATTGGGGCTTCTGAAAGCTCACCCATCGCTTCTGTCAATTTTTTATAATCATCATCAGAAAGTCTACCTGTCTTAAGTCTCCAAGCGTCGATATCCGCCTGACCAACCAGAAGTCGATCAACCAACTCTTCTTTACTCATCTCAAGCGAGAAAAAGCCGACCGGTAGCTTTTCGATTGTGGCTACGTGTAGCGCGATATTAAGGGCAAGTGTAGTCTTGCCGATTCCTGGTCGGGCTGCCAGAATCAAAAGATTTGAGTCCTGCATTCCCGCCAGCTTTTTATCTAAATCTACAAATCCCGTTGGAACTCCTCTTAAATGAGTCCCCTTTTTCATAAACTCCTCTAATCTCTCAAAACTCTCGGCTAAAATATCCTTTAGCTCGATAAAATCTTGGCGAAGGTGTGACTGTGATAAAGCAAATATCTCAACTTCAGCATAATCTAAAAGTTTTTTAGTGTCACCTTTTTCGTCAAATGACTTCTCAACCAGCCGAGACGAAAGTTCAATAAGTTTTCTTTTCACATAGTGATCTACTATTATCCTTCCGTAGTGTTCTATATAGGCTGAAGTTGGAACGGTGTTTATCAGGTCTGAGAGATAAGATTTGCCACCGATTTTTTTCAATATTCCGTCCAACTTAAGTTGGTCTGCCAAAGTGACAAGATCTACAGGTTGCTGCTTTTCAAAAAGAACCAGCATCGAAGAAAAAATAGCCTGATGTTCAACAAGGTAGAAATGTTCGGGTTTGAGAAATTCGGCAATAAGATTTATAGCAGAAGAATCTATTAAAATCGCACCGAGCACTGATTTTTCTGCCTCGGCATCATGGGGAGGAACCTTCATTGCATCGGAAGGATTTACCATAGTATTAAGTATCTAGTATTAAGTATCTAGTAACTAAAATCAGAAAATCAAAATTTATAATTTATACTTAATACTTTATACTTGATACTGAATACTAACTAGAAATTTCCATCACCACCACTTTCATCTCCTCTTCCAACTCTTCCTTTTTTATCGTCAACTTGGAGACTGGGACAGCGCTTTCTTGGCCTATTTTTTTCAAGAATTCGGAAACAGGAAGAAGTTTTGCAAAAACCTGTTGATTGAGTTTAGAACTGTTGTAATGCATTGGGATGACAATTGATGGTTCAATTTTTTTAACCAGTTCGGATGCTTCAACAGCATCGATTGTAAAAAATCCCCCAACCGGAACAAGCAGTACGTCAACATCTCCAATAGTATCAATAAAAGCATCATCCAAGACAATTCCCAAATCGCCGCAGTGTAGAAGCGAGACTCCCTCACCTTCAATCTTGTAAACGATATTCTCTCCTCTCTCTGCTCCTTTTTGTTTGTCGTGATAAGACTGATGGCCAAAAACTCGCAAGCCTTTTTTTTCGTACTCTCCTGGCATGTCAATAACTAAGGGCTCACCATTTATCAAATTGGTTTGATCGTGATCAGAGTGGTGGTGAGAAACTGTCACAATATCCGCCTCAACTTTGGGGAATTTTAAGCCTACCATCTTGGGATCAAATGGATCAGTGACAAGTTTTGCCTCTTTTGATTTGATGAAAAAGGAAGCATGACCCAAGTACTTTATATCCATAACAGTCTAAAAAGCATAACAAAAAAATTTCCTGTTTTCAATTCACAATTTTAAGTGGTAAAATATTAACCATTGGTGGCTGTAGCTCAATGGTAGAGCGTCGCCCTGTGGAGGCGAATGTTGCGGGTTCAAATCCCGTCAGTCACCCCAAAAAAAAATTAAAAAATTTAAATTCAGACTCCCTCAACGCCACCTTTAACTCCCGAGGTTAAATTACACGATCAATAACATTCAACCACTAGTGTTGATTTTTACATAAAATGGACTAAAAGTTGGCTCTCCAGTATACTTCGTTAATGATTCGTAGAGTTGAATTGATAGAATCTACTAAAGATATAAGTCTTTTAACTGGTCTGTGGTTAAGTCCTTCACCAGATGCTTTAAAGCCTGACTGGAAAATTCCTGATATAGTTAAAATTGGTTTAGCCAGTCAAAATCCAGTAAAAATTAATAAAGTGTCCAGTATTTTACGACAGCATGGTTCACAGATGGCTATCTCCTCTCCTCCTCCGGAAGATGCAATTAAAGTTATGTTACGGCAATTATGGGAAAAAAGAGAAAGCGATTTAATCTCAGCTGATTCCTTCAGGGTAGCTAATATTGCAGGATGTAAAAGTCTACTAACCTTCAGCGACGATCAGTCGGTAACTCATAGTTTGGGCCTAGATACAGATGTAGTGGCTTTAGGTGAAAATATAGATGAACTAAATGAACCAATCGGTCAACCCAAAAATACTGCAGAGCTATTGGATATACTAAGGTTAATTTCTGGCAGAACTCTTGCAATCAAAACCGCAGCAGCCTTCGCTGATGTCCAACTTAGGGCAATATTAGCAATTGAAGAAGTGAGAATATTACTCAAGTTAAAACAATTTGAAATAGGAGAATACTTAGACACCATTGGATTTGAAGCAATCGG
>MGAI01000036.1:10293-11142 GCA_001789695.1 Candidatus Roizmanbacteria bacterium RIFCSPLOWO2_01_FULL_37_16
TTATGTTACGAGTAAGTAGAATTGTAGCTTTTTCGGAGCCGGATACAAAAAAATTGGTTTGGGTTGATCCAAAAGCAACGTCTTCGGTATTAGGTGATTATTTTAATGGTTGTCCCGAGCATTTAGTTAACTGGGTCCTTTATAATGGTTTGTTAACCAATAATTTTATCCCCTTTCCTTTGTAGAAATTACCTCTTATATAATTATTTGAGGAAAGCCACCTTTAACTCCCGAGGTTAAATTTAGCATTTCTTATAAATCACTTCTGCAGTTGGTAATCCGCTCCACAAGCAGGATTTTCACAGATCACTGGGGTATTTTCTGCCAAAACTTTTGCTTCTTGTAAATCGGTTGCCCGAATAGTTCTTATTTCCACTCCGCCTTGATTTGGGCAATTATTATTTGCAGTTGGATGAAGATAGAAAAAAGAAAAATCTAATTCTGTCGATCTTCGACCCTCATGATGATTTGCCATATTAAATCAATTTAGACTCCTTCAACGCCACCTTTAACTCCCGAGGTTAAAGCTAACCAATTCAAAGATGAGAAACTATAATAAGGAGTAGAATCATTCTTTTATTTTTTGATTGGATTGCCGTCTCTATCAAAGATTGCTAGGTTTCGGGTAGTGGTGATATGTATAGCATTTTGATCTCTGTTAACTTTCCCTTCTTTAAAAAGCATACTCAAAGCTTCCATAACTTCTTCTTCAGTGGCATCACCGTTAATACTAAGAGCATCTCCCATTATTTTAATCGTAAAAGTTCTTCCTCCGGTTTGCGACCTAAATTCCATCTCTAGCTCTCCCTCAAGATTTCTCACCACATTCAAAACCCCCAAGCGGGGTTC
>MGAI01000037.1 GCA_001789695.1 Candidatus Roizmanbacteria bacterium RIFCSPLOWO2_01_FULL_37_16
AAAGCAGACCTGGAAAAGCAAGCCATATCCAAAATTTAAAGTCAATCCTTTAAAGTTTGAACCATTGTTGAAACGAACTGAATTTGTATGCTAGTCTGGTTTGATTTTGTAAAAAAGTGCCTACCGGCAGACAGATCGTATATACCTTCCGTCGCTTTACCCCTTCGCTCTTTCGGGTTTCAGAGGCGCAGGTCAAAGATTCACCGTGCCCTTCGGAAGCTTTTGCAAAAGAGGATTAGGAGTAATCCCTTACAATTGAAAACTTTAGCGAACATATTTAGCTATTCTTTAATTTCCGCTTATTCCGTAGCTTCTACCCAATATCTCAAGATCGAGGATATTGACTTGAGAATCAAGATTAAAGTCCGATGAGGATCCAGTGGTTGGGGGAGGTTGAGTATTGAATTGGGAGGAAAGTACCTGAAGGTCGGCTGAATCTATCTTGTTGAAACTTCCTGATTGGGTTTGGAATCCATCACTATCTCCTGTCAATAATGCTTTGTTATCACTTTGGCTGATAAGTTTAGTACGTTAAGAGACTCGGGAAATTAAACCTTCTCGCCCTGAACCGAGCTTTGCTCTGGTTTAGGGATTGAATAGTAGATAAGGATTCACCTACTGTTTGCAGTCCTTGAACTTGAAAAGGAATGTTGGATTAACTCCCCCTCCTGCCGGTAAAGGAAACTGATTTATCGACGCCGCCGGATTTAAAAATGCGCGTAAACCAGAATATTATATTCACTAATTCTAAACAAATATGCGTTCTGTCTGACAATTTTCATAGCCGATAAGTTCTATACTCTAATATGAGCAACGGATATATCGTCTCTCCTTCTACTGCTGGGCTGTATCTCTTTGGAAAGATTTGCCAGATAGCCTGCAGGATTTGGTTTTTGAATTGAATATTTAAAGGAATTTTCTAGTGCAGGAATTGTTTGAAAACCGTCGAGGAATCCGTCGGTGACGAAAAACACGCTATCCCCTGGTTTTAGCTGTACCGTACGGGTTGTTAACTGCGGAGAATATTCGTCTTCAACACTAAAATATCTCTCCAGCTTATTTTTTAAACCCTGACTAAGTGCTTCATTAAGCGCCTGCGATCTAACTACACCTTGAGACATTCGTTCCTCCACGTATTGAGCGCGTCGGTTATGGATTGGACTAAGAGGTATGACTTGTCCGTCTCGTAGAAGATAAGCCCTTGAGTCACCAACATGAATTATTTCTAAAACGAGGTGGTCATCGAGTATTCCTGCGGTTAATGTGCATCCGGAGCTAATCCTTAGTCCTTTTCTCCTCACTAAGCCCAAATATTCTCCTCTGGCCTTCTGCCAACCCTCTACAGCGGTTTTGGAAAAAGATCTTACTTCTTTCCCCGAGTTGCGCGATAGATGGTAGGCCAAAGTCGATGATAAAAAATCTCCCCTTTGGCTTCCTCCGGCTCCGTCGGCTACAATGGCAACTAATGCATCCTGATTGTTGTAACCGGCATAAACTGCATCATCGGAGTGTTGTTTAAATCCGTATGATCCGTCAGACTTCCTCTCTGTGCCTATAATACTGCTATGATGGTAGTTATATTCTCTAGGAGAGGGCTCCTTATCAGATTGTTTTGCGGAGGATGGTTGACTAGCTGCTTTTTCTTGATACTGTTGCCTTTGAGGAGGTGAAGCTTGAGATTTTTTAAAATATTGTGATAATGTCGGACCCGTTTCGCGCTGCCGCCACAGGTCTGGATTTTCGTTTAATATTTCTCCAATAATTCTGTATGCCCCCTGCGGTGTCTGAGGATGTACTCGTTCTCCGGTTCTTTTATTAGTCCACCATCCAGACTGATCAGCCAACCAATCTATAGAAGGATGATAATCTCTTAGATGACTAAAGTAAAAGTTAACTAACCTTTCGTCAGGTTTAGTCTGAAAGGAAGCTGAAGGTTTAGAGGATTCGTCATATCTTGCTCTTTTGTTGGGATGAGAAAGAATATTATAAGCTTCATTGATCTCTTTAAATTTTTCCTCAGCCTGAGAGTCTTTATTGCGGTCAGGATGAATTTGGGTTGCTAATTTCTTAAAAGCTTTTTTTATTTCCTCTGTTGACGCCTTTCGGGAAACACCTAAAATGTTATATAAATCTTTTTCTACCCAAGTAACTCCGCTTCCTCCCCGTATAGCCAAATAATCTTCCCATAATTTTCTTGCTTCCTGACGTTTCTTAAGATTGTAAACTTTTCCTTGTTTATCGAAGATAAGATAAGGATCTTCTCTGCTTCTTCTCAAGTTATGACGTTTCAAAAGTTGCGGATGTTCTTCAATAAATCTATAGGTGTCCGCACGTAAAACCTCATCTCTCCCCATCGATAGTAACGTCACCTCCTCGTGAGAAGGGACTATTTGAGTTTTGCTTACTTTGTCTAGGAAGCTTCCCCAATCTTGAGTATTTTGGGATGAAAGCCTGACAAGTTGAGCCATCTCAAGATAGACCTTAGTTCTTAGATCACCATGAAAAAGCTGAAGGACTTGCCCAAATTCTGCCTCTCCAATATTCGGCTTGACGCCAATTACATCCTCAGCAAGTTTTATGATGCTCCCTCCCTCACTTGAATACTTTTCAACTGTCTTTTTCCAGACATCAAGTCCGATCGGAGCTTGCGTGCCTCTTTTTGGATTAATAAGTAAATTCATGAGTCCAGTTAATTTTTCATCCTTTGGTAAAACCACTGCTCCAGGTTGCATTAGATCTGGATTTGTCAGTGATACGTTTGGCAATCTATCAAAAAAACCTACATAGTTTACCTCCCCTTCTTTTAAGGAATTTAATAAGCCATCCGCTTGAGATTTACCCACTGGTTGTCCCTCAGTTTTAAGGAAAGTGTCGCGGTCAAAGGTGTTAGTTTGTGCGTTAAAACTGGTAATCAAATGTTGCTCAAAGAATGTTACGCCTATAGGTCTTTCTAAAATTCGCGGGGTCTCAATATTCGGCAAGTGTGGCTTGACAGTTTGCATAAAGCTAGCATAGTACTCTTGATTTGATTTTTCAAGTTAAGTATAGTGAGCTTATGATCCTATTGAAAAATAGTATCTTCTATTTTTTAATTTTTTTCTTTTTTGTTTTTTCTGCTCCTTTGGTTTTTTCCCAAAGCCCTTCTCCTTCTATAAGCACAGCTTCCGCCCAAATATCAGTTAATCCCAAATCAGAATATAACAAACGTTATACGGATAAGTTATTCAATTGGCTTAGTAACTTGCATTTGGCCACTTGTCTGGTGGTTGGAGAAAAGTGTATCCCAGACGAGGCAAGAGAAAGAGGCGCCAAACTGCCAGCGGCATTAAAAATAAGCGAAGATTATAACCTTTTCAAAAACGGATTGGTCGGAGTTGTCACAAATCTTTATACAGTACCCTATGCCAATCCGCCGGCCTCGCTAAGTTTTTATCTTGACAAAAAAATTTCGGACTTTTTTGGCGGCGATAAAGTCTATGCACAGTCAACCGGACTTGGCATCACATCATTATCATCTTATTTCTCATTTTGGTCAATCAGCCGGAATATAGCTTACAGCCTGATTATCGTAATACTTCTGATCGCGGGATTTTTACATATCTTCCAGTTCAAAATCGATCCGAACATCTCTATCGATATTGAAAAAATAATTCTCAACGTCGTACTGGTCGTCCTAACTGTTACTTTTTCCTTTGCTATTGCCGGTTTCCTTATCGACCTGATGTATCTTTTGCTGATGGTAATTTTCCATATTGCCCGAACTAATAACTTAATCAGCGCGGAGTTGGTCGAGTCATTATACGGACATGTCTCTGCCGGTGAAATTTTCGATTTTCTGACTTTACAAACCAATCCGATCGCTTTCGTCAACAATTTTTTACAGATAATACCTGATTCCGTCCGCAATCTGGCCAAAGCCCATATGACCGGAGTATTGGCTTTTCAGCTTTTCCCAAATGTAACTTCGGCTCTACATGATATTTACACTTTCATCGAGACGCAGTTTGGATTTTTAGGAAGCGGTGTGGAATTTGATCCGGGAGCGATTGCCGCTGGTGTCAGCGGAATGGTTGTTAGCCCGCTGATTGCCTCAATTATGGTCAATTATTTGGAAAGGATGGTCATTTTGTTGGCTATTTACTTTACTCTTCTTTTTCTATATTTTCGCATTCTCTTTATCTTGATCGGTTCATATATTGAAATTGTCTTTGGGGTGGTTTTTGCACCATTTTTGCTTTTGGCAGACATATTTCCCGGAAAAAATAGATTTGTCAAATGGCTCAAAAGAATGCTGGCCAACGTAATTGCCTTTCCCCTCCTGGCAGTCCTTTTCTTGGCTGGCGCCAATATAACCAACGCCGTTTCCTCAACCAGCAATGCTTTTCTCCCGCCTCCCCTGACCGGCATGGGAAAGGCAATATTATCCTCGTTAGTAGGTATAGGTGTCCTTTTAGCCATTCCCTCAATTATCGACCGGGTAAAAAAATCAATCATTCCCGATTATACGCTGGTAAATTTCCCGACCACTCCGGCTTCCATTTTAGGCGCGGTCGCTTCAATTATTCCTTTTTTGCCGACTATAACCCATGCTTGGGGTGCTGCAAGCCAAGGCGCAGGATCTACCGTAAGCAGAATTTTCAGAAAGCAAGGTTTAGCGGAAAAACCGCCGCTTGAGCCTCCGCCGACTCCTCATATACCAGGCAGCGGAGGCGAAGAAATTTAATCGCTTCACTTAAAACCGGGTATTTTCAATATACCTACTGTAATAACTCTGAAAATAAAAAACCCAAAGATAATAAGAATTATTCCCTTAACGGCGGCCGCTATATATTTCCTACCCAACTTCAACCTTTCCGTATCACCTTCTGAAGTTAAAATAAGATAGGAACCGTAGATGAGAACCAAAAGCCCGCCAGCTCCTCCTATTCCAACAAAAAGTTTCACCAGATATGAGGAAATGATGTTGGCAAGGCTTAAAGGAATACAGCCTAAAGCCGTCCAGACATGCTGGTTGTCTTGCATACACTTCAGACATATATCCCTCTCATTCGGGTAAATAAGCTTTCCGCATAAATCGGACGGGTTGAATTTGCTTAGTTTCGATCCTCCGGCCAGACAACCTTTGGTGGGTAAACAGGTGTATTTATATGCACAGACTTCGATGATCGGCTGATCACAGACAATTTCCAAAGAACTGCCTGATCCGGATGACTTAAAATCATATTGGCAACATCCATGCTCATCCGACCAGAATTGCTTAGGTTGACAGATCGGACATTCGTTTTTGGAATAGTCGGGAGGCGTGATCGTGGGACCGGTGATATTTACGTTATAATCGGTTGGATTTGGTGGTGTAGGCGATGACTGAGAAAATACGTATCTCGCACCAACCAAAAAGGTAAAAAAAAGTAGTAGTGTTATTTTCAACCAAGAAAATTTTGCCATCCTTCCCACAGTATAGAATAAATATTATTTTTTTTCAGAAATGTAAATATTGGCTTCAAGCCGAAGGCTGGCTGAACTCGGGAAGCGAATCTAAAGCTTTAGTCATCGCTTCGCTATAGATCTGTTCAATAAACTGCAGGAACTCTGGTATTTCGACCGATTCGTTAAGAAAACGAAAATATAACCTAATCGCTTCCTCGTCGCTTGAAGCCTCTGCTATTTCTTTTTTCTGATTGTCTGTCAAAGTGTCAAAAAAAGAATTAATCAATTGAAACTGCAGCTCGAAATAGAAATTTTGAAAAATCTCTTGTTTAGCCTTGCTGGAAAGCGCCAAGGATGAAATCTTTTCTTGATACTTCTGAAAAAGATCGTCCATGTTTTTATATTTTTTCCGGTAACGAAACCGGCCCGAAATTGCTCATCGCAGTTAACCCCGCGCTGACACGATCTGTTAAAGCCCTGCCTGCATCTCTTACTCTTTCTTTTCTTTGATTAAATAGTTTTCCCAGTAGTATCACTCTCTCTCTAAATTTCATTGTCCCGCTATCCTCCCTGCTCAAACCCAACCTAGCTTGTTGGACTCTATCAACATTAGGATTTCCGGTTTTATCCGATACCCCTACTTGCGATTGATTTTCACGTTTTAATTTGATTGATTCCTGAACTGATTTTGCCGGAACATCGTCCTCTCCGTAAACTCCGGCTCTAAAACGCGTAAGAATTCTCATAATCCGACCTCGGGCTTCGCTGTCGTACTGCATTTGTTGCTTTTCTCTCAACTCAAACGCCTGAGTCCCTTCATTTGTCTCTTTCGGGAGATTCAAGACACCTACGTTTTCTCTTTGATCGCTGTTTGACATATTAATTATTATAGATGTCTTTTTTTATTTTTCAATTGTACCGAAAAGAAAAAGCCAAATTAAACCGCCCTTCCCCTAGTAAAATTGGTTGAAAAAGAAGGCAT
>MGAI01000038.1:0-701 GCA_001789695.1 Candidatus Roizmanbacteria bacterium RIFCSPLOWO2_01_FULL_37_16
CCGGTTGGACCAGATGTACCTGTAGTACCTGTTGGTCCCGTAGGACCAGAAGTTCCGCTTGCACCGGTTGTACCTGTGGGCCCGGAATTTCCTACACTTCCAGTTGCTCCGGTTGGACCCAAATCTCCTCTTATTCCAGTTGCTCCGGTTGGACCTGAGGGCCCGGTAATTCCTGCAGTTCCTGTTGGACCAGTTTGACCTTGAGAACCTGTAGAACCGGTAGGTCCTACTGAACCAGTTGATCCTGTTGGGCCTGTAATACCCAAACTACCTGTAGATTTAGTGTTTGTTCCGCTAAAACAGTCTGTCCAGATACCATTTTGAAAACAGCGGAAACTATGAGAATCTGTATTGTAATAAATAGCTCCATTTGTGCCCACTGGATCTGATAAGGAAGATCCGAGAATGAGTCTGCTACCGTCGCCAACTTTTATATCACCACCAACGTCAAGATTATAGTTGGGGACAAGAGTTCCGATTCCGACTTTACCATCTTCATTGATCAATAACTTGGTATAAAAGTCGGAAAAACCTCCCGTCCGTAACTTTATTGTTCCACTATCGGTTGCTTCGAGTATAACATCTCCAGATTTCGCAGATTGAAGTGTGACGGTTTCGGCGCTTGATATAGTGAAGTTTGTTCCTTTATAAGTGGATCTGACGCTTGGATTGGAGGTTGCAATTAGCAGTTCGCCAGTCTG
>MGAI01000038.1:727-6381 GCA_001789695.1 Candidatus Roizmanbacteria bacterium RIFCSPLOWO2_01_FULL_37_16
GATTGCCTATACTTAAGCCCCCAATAGTGTCAGCATTTTGCGCATACCCCACGTTCGGTATATGTTGTCGAGGAGTAAGCTCTGGGTTTGAAGAGACAGTCATACCTAAATAAACATTTGGATTATCTAGAAACAAATTACTAGGAATTGGGTCAGCATTACAATCTGATCCAATAAGTACACGTATATCACCATTTACGTCAGGATTAATTGCCTTGTTTTGGCCTATACAAGAACTAGTGTACAAGATTTCTCCCTCGATGGGATGATTATATAGTCTGAAAATAACGTCAGTTTTTTTTGTAATAGCTTTTCCTAAGTTATTTATAAGTTTTCCACTGAATGCGATATAACGTTTACCAGGTTGAGATGCACTCACGGTTTGAATTTGATAGATAGGTTTTTTGAATGGGTTAATGAAAAAAAACACAAGTAGAGAAATGAATAGAACGATTACTCCAATAACTAGGTGTCTATGTCTAAATATAAATTTATAAGGAGAAGTTTGAGCAGGCTGATTTTTGTCGTTATTTTTTTGAGCTTCTTTTTTATCAACAGTGTTTGAAGCTGGTTCGCGTTTATCCTTCTTTTCTATATTGTCGACATTTTTTGTAAGGCTGACGTTGGTTACAATCTTGGCTGGATTTTTTTCTAACAATTTTTCTAGTTGGCAAAAATAGAAGAATTTCCTCAAGGTTGAGAGTCTGCGATTAATTGTTTTAGATGGAAGTGATGATTTGAGATGTTCATTTTTATACTTTTCGATGATTTCAGGAGAGATAAAAGTAATCCAAGCTTCAAAATTATGGTTTTTAAATAAATCTTTTTTTGAGACTAGCCAGCCGAAAAAGTGTCTTAAATCGGAAAGATAATTTCTTAAACTAACTAGGGAAATATTTTCAGAATGGAGGAATTTTTTAAATTTGGCTTCAAGATTATAAAAATTATATATATTATATATGTGAGACATATATTTATATAATATTACAACTTTAATAAGAAAGTCAAGAGATAGTAAGTATGTATTATGATATACTTAATAAAGTTATGAGGTTAGGTAAGATACAAACTTATAATAATATTAAATCAAATTAATTTATATTACCGCAGGTAATTTATCCTAGTGTTTCAATAAAATATAAAGTAAAGTCCTATAATATTTTATTATTATAGTAATATCTTCCATTAAGCTTATACCTTTAAGATTTTTAATTTTTTCAATTTAAATAAATTTAAATTGAAAGTTTTTACTAATAGCAAAGTTAATTCGTTCTTTTATCTTTTAATAAAAGATTTATATAACTCGTTTGACCTTTTTCGTTGTCAGACCATTATTTTTAATTCCTTTTATCAAATTGTTAATTCGCCTGCTAGTTTATTTATAATTATATTTAGGCTGAAGTAAAGATTAAAAATCTTATTGAGCAAAATCCAATAAAATTTTTTTATATTTAGCTTAAACATTAAAGCTTCAGTATTTATAATCAACATTACTAAACTTGTAGTCTCTAATATAAAATTTTAGGCTTATAAAAGATCCCTTATGCTTGAGCTAAAATAACCCATCGCAAAATAATATTGACAAATAAAAATTCGTCTGTTAATGTTTTATTTATAGACTTGTACAAATTTAACAAGCGTATTAAAATCAATTATTAGATATAGAGCTATGGGAATTAAAGATAGACGAACGAAAATTTTACTTTCACTTTTATTATTATCTGACGTTAAATTTGAATATGTTAGTATTAATGGAAAGCTCCAAAATATTTTCGATCTTAGCTTTAATCAGAAGACAAGAGGAACAATATCTGGTTTGATAAGAGAAGGACTTATCGAAAAACCTCAAGCAGAAAAAAAAAATACTGAAATACCTGATTTAACTACACTATCAGCCTCAACTATTTCCAATTTAACTAATCTAGAATCTACTCCATCTTCTTTACCAGCCTCTAATACTAATCTAGGAACTAATACCTATTGTCTTACAGAGACTGGTTTTTATGCTTTATGTTTAAAATTTCCTTTTTTTCGTTTTTTACGCGATAAATGGGATTCAAAGTGGCGCATCCTCTCCTATGAAATACCTGAGAAAAAGAGAGAGATTAGAGACAAACTTCGTAGAGAAATTTCTGGTTGGGGATTAGGTCCTTGGCATAGATCTTTCTGGCTAACGCCTCATCCGATCATAGAAAATCTACGTGAGTTAATTTATCAAAAAGAAGAGGAACAGTATATTCAAGCTTTTGAGTCAGAATATGTCGTAGGAAAGCGTGATATATTAATCGAAAAAGTCTGGCAAAAATCGGCTTTGGAAAAAAAATATCGGGAAATATTTAAGATCTGGCACGACACACTGTCAAAAGAAGGAGAAAAGTTGGAAAAGTTTAAAAATGTCGTAAGTGAATATGTTGAAATTTTAAAAATAGATCCTGGACTCCCGCAAGAACTAGTTGGTCAAAATTGGATTGGCTTTGAGGCTTTTAATATATTTAAAGAAATAAGAAGCATACTTCTTTCATAAATTTCAATGACCAAATCCCAAGCTCCAAACAAATCTCAAATCCAAAATTACAAAAAATACTCTTTTAGTCATTGGGAATTGGGACTTGGGATTTTAAATACTATGTCTCCCTCCAAATCCGTCCTTCTGACTTTTACCCCTTGGGCTTCAAGCATATCTAAAATATTTTTTTCCGGGTGGCCGTAGGAGTTGTTTTTACCAGCACTTATCACTCCATATATAGGGTCTGCTAACTTAAGAAACTCTACGCTTAGCCCCTTTTTTGAGCCATGATGAGGTATTTTGAGTATTTCCGATTTTAATTTAGATTGATCTTGCGTGCCGATAGGCATATTCAACAATTTGCTTAAGACAAGGGGCGATGTATCGCCGGTAAACAAAATTCGCTTTCCGGTGAGTTGGAGAGAAAAAATCAGTGAGAAATTGTTAAGATCAAGAGCTGTTTGTCTAAGCGGTGGTTGGGTATAAGAATCAAAGAAACTATTTTTAAGAATAAAACTGTCAGAAGGCCAAAAAAAATCGACAATTGCTTGACCGATGAGAAACTTTTCGCCTGCTTTAGGAAACTCGACAGTGATACTTTTTGTTTTAGTTTTATCTAATAATTGCTTAAAAGTCTGGCTTGGATTATAAAGCTGAGTCATCCAGATTTTTTTTAGATCGTATCGATCCAAAATATATAAAAAGCCTCCAAAATGATCTTTTTGCGGATGTGAGATAACTGCAAGTTCGATTGTCCTGTCATAAAAAGGCATATATTTACCAAGACAATCTAGGATTTTTCTGCCTGGGCCGGCATCAATCAAAAGGTCAAAGCGGTTTTTAATCCTAATATAGGTTGCATCGCCCTGGCCAACATCACAGAATACTACGGTGGTGAACGAGTTTAGCCAGGATTGGAAAAAAAGAAGGAAAATAATTATAAGTGATAAGAGTGCAGAGAAAAAGAGAGACCGTTTGGAGATAGGCGATTGGAACATGAGCGGGTTTTAAAAATAAAAATATACAAACGGCAATTTTGCTAAGGTTTGGATGACAAAAACGATATAACTAAGAAGTCCATAACAGATATAGGCCGGGATAAGACCAAGAGAATAGTTAATTTTACCAAGAAAAGCCGTCAAAAAGCCAAAAGCCATGAGTGGAGCAATGAGTGGTGAGACTAAAATATTCGAAATTGGTGCAATTAGTGAGATCTGTTTAAAATATAAAAAAATCAATGGAGCCGTAAATAATTGAGCAGATAAAGACAACCTTAGTTCTTTCCCAGCCCACAATATGAGTTTTTTAATTTTGTCTTCGCTTTCTTTCTCTCTGGATTGGCCAAAAAGAATAATTCCCAGAGTCGCTCCATAGGAAAGTTGAAAGGATACCGTCTTTAACCAGTCTGGCCAAAAGAAAAAAATGAAAATTGCCGAGAGAAAAAGAAGATAGATGATTTGTTTATGTCTTCCCGTTAAAAAAGCTACGAGCGTTAATATACCCATAAAGGCTGCTCTTATTATTGGGGCTTTTACACCGACAAACCCTACGAAGATAATAAGGCTTAGTATTGTTAGCAAACCGGATATATATTTGCCAGCAAATGAGGTGATTACTGCAATTGTTGAGGCTAGTAAGGTAATGTTAATACCAGACAACACAACAATATGGAGCAAACCAACAACTCTTAGCTCTTCATAGAATGCTTTTGAGGTCTTTAGATTGATACCAAACAAAATACCATTTAAAAGTGATGCCTGGGGTTCGGGTAGATAGGAGTTGATAACAGAGGTGAAGATTGATGGACTGAATTGTTCCATTGTTTGATTGTTTCATTGTTGTTAATAGTAATTGAGAAGCGGAGTAATGAAACAATTAAAGGTCGATTTGATCTTTTATCTTTTCAAATACGCTCTTTCCCACAATTTTCTTGTTTAAAAGGTCTTCAATTGACTCATACGGTCTATTTTGAATTATCTTTTGAGCTGTTACTTTTCCTACTCCCGGTAGAGTATCCAGTTCGTCCATTGGAGCCGAATTTATCTTGATTTTTCCAGATTGGAGATCTTGACTAGAAGCTCCAAGCGTCTGTCCCTGAACATTAATTAAAGCTTGTTCGCTTTCTTTTAGTCTTCCTTCTTCGATTTCTTCGCTAGATGGAATATAAATTTTTTCTTGATCGGCTAAAATTCGGGCCAGATTAAAGTTCCGAGAGAAAAAACTTCGATCTGCGCCAGAAGAAAGTCCTCCGGCTAATACTAAAACGTCTTTTAAGCGAGCCCCAGAGGTAATTTCATAAACATTTGGATTTTCCACTGCACCTGACAGATCGACAAAAATTTTATTCTCCTTTATTTCGGATATTTTGACTGGCTCAAGAAGAGGGATGTCCTCTTTCTCTTCTTGACTTTTGACGAAAATAAGACCAGAGGTTAAAATAATAACAAAGGCAGCCGAAAGTAAAATTACCTCGATTTTGTACTTAAGCCAAATAGGACTGAAGGACTCAAGAAAGCCCTGCATAAATCAATAATTGAAGGTAAAATAGAAAGAGTCAATGGATTATAAGCGACGAAAGTTAGTAGTTAGAAGTTAGTAGTAAGAAGTTGGGAGTGAAATACCATAAATTGAAAAAGGTTTTACCTGATTTCAGGTATGAAAAGTCTTTCTGGAAGAGAGGATATTATGTTATTGGTGTGGATGAAGTTGGCCGTGGGGCTTTGGCAGGGCCCTTGACTGTAGGAGCAGTATGTTTTAATAATATTTTTTTAAATTCTGTCAATGAAATAGAAAAATTAGGCATTAACGATTCCAAAAAATTATCAGCAGCAAAACGAGAAATCTTGGCAAAAATTATTAAATCAAGCGCCTTAGGACATGCTACCGTAAGTATAAATCCAGCAATAATCAATCGTGTAGGCATAGTCAAGGCTACACAGATGGCGATAAGGGGATCAATAAAAAAGTTAATTAATAAATTGGCTAACTCAGTAATCAATCGACAAAGAAATTCCAATTACTTTTTACTTCTTGACGCTTTCTATGTCAAATATATTAAAAATATAGGCCTTAAGAATCAATTAGCAATCGTTAAGGGCGATCAGAAGAGCATATCAATAGCTGCAGCCTCAATCATTGCTAAGGTAGA
>MGAI01000039.1 GCA_001789695.1 Candidatus Roizmanbacteria bacterium RIFCSPLOWO2_01_FULL_37_16
AACGTAATAAATGTCATAGCACCAGCTAAAGTGACCCCGCTTATCTGGGCCATCCTGAGCGACCCTGAGCGAGTCGAAGGGGAGTTGAAGGATCCCTTCATGGTTAAACCAAGAATATAAGTGGCAAACAACCCCGAAGAAAATGCAAAAAGCGTCGGCCAGGGAAAATTTATATGCGACGGACCCCAGGAAAGATAAATTAGCATCGAGAGGAAAGAAAGTAATTTATTTTTCGAAATTTTAAGAGTTATAAAATATATTAGAAACGACGTCAATAAGCCAACCACCATCGTCAGAATACGCCCAATCACTACGCTCTCGCCCAAGACTTTGAATACTGCCGCGACTAAAAAAATCGTTCCCGGTGTATAGATGAGATCAAAGTCTTTATAGGGAATCTCTCCCTGTACGACTCTTTGTGCAGCATGTAAAATAAATCCTTCGTCGAAATAAGCAAATCCACGTTTAAAGAAAAAGCCTAAAAAAATAAGCGAAGTCAAAATTACTACAAGCAATGAGCCTTTAGACATTAGCGATATTGTATAATACCGTAAAAATAATCCGCACCTATGGATCAATTTAAAAAATATCGAAAGCAAATAATCCCCGCTTTAGTCATTCTTGCCTTAATATTTGGTTTTACTTTCCTTCTTAGAAAAAAATCAGTCTCAAAACCCAAAAAAACTCCAGTCAATATTATAGGGAGTAACGTGCTGTTATACCAATTCTTTCACAACAAAAAACCATTTGAATCAATTTTAATCTCGGTTCCAGTCTTGCAAGATCTAAAAAACTCCTCGAGTTTTACTATAGATCTTGATATGAATGCCGATGATAAATTTGAACCAAACGAACGGGCTGTTGATAGTGTACCTGCACCAATTGAGAAAAATCTGCCAAACACCTTTCCTGTAACTTTCACCGACTCTAAATTACTAAAGAAACTAGCCGGACTTCCAAAAGAAGGTAAAGTAAAAGTAAAAATTAAGGTTGGCGAGAGCATGAAAGAGCTAAAAGTAAAAAAAGTCAATGTTGAAATCGGAGAAATCTTTAATCCGATGCCAGGCTTTAGCGGAAGCAGTTTAGAAATTCCTTCCACTTCTGAAGCAAGAGTTCCCGTGTTCCACAAAAGTGTTCCTGATCTAAATGGTCGAAGAGGTAAACCCAACGAATGTGTACAAATCTCCCTTGCCAACTCCCTTCTCTGGCTTGCCAAAAAATATAAGTTTGAGGACAAGATGCCAGCTACAAGCGATGATCTAATTGACGAACTTGCCAAAGATCTTAAATGGACAAAAAATGGAGTGAAAAATGAAAATATTTTGGCCGGAAAAGAAGCATTTGCCAAACGCCGCAAGCTTTCCTTGAAAAACAAAAAAATTGACAATCAAATAGTCGAAGGCGAAAGTCAGCTTTGGAATAGAATCGCAGAAGAACTAAATGCCGGCGAAGATGTAGAACTTCTTATCGATTTTAAACAAAGCCCAAAAGCAAAAGCTGAAAAAGGACACGCTGTAACTGTGGTGGCCGCAAACAAAAACAAAAAGGGGAAGAAATTTCTTACCTTTCATGACCCTGCAACTAAAGAAGGCAACGATACTTATGAGGTTGATCGAAACGGTCAGATCATCAACTATCCATTTGGAATAACCTATACCAATTTTATCATCTCCGAGTCGTATGTAAATATTTCACCTACGCCAACTGCCTCAATAACTCCCCCGCCAACTCCCACCTCAAAACCCAATCCGACCAACACCCAATCTCCTACCTCACCTCCCAGCTCAACTCCAACCTCAGGTCCGACTTATACTCTTACTCCTACTCCACCGATCACTTCTACTCCTAGTCCAACCGTAAGTTCTTCACAAAGCCCAACTCCCTCACCGACAACAACTATTACACCAACTCCATAATTTTTTAACTATTTAGCAATTTCGGTTTTCATTCTCAACTTCAATAATCCTTTTTTTTGTAACCGCGTTTTTGAGAAGTTTTTCGTCGACTTTTCCGAAAAAAATTACCATGCTGTCGTAAGATTTTATTGGATAGTCCATTATATTTTTAGCTTTTTTGCCGTTAACATAACCTGTTGTTTGTCTGTCTGGATCTATTTTAAACCTGATATTCACAAACAGATCCTTCCATTTTGCTCCCTCTGCCTCAACATGAACAACGTCTCCCACTCCATCATGCAGATGAGCTTTTTCAAGCTGTTCGTTCTCCTGTCCATTCTCTTCCTCCCCACATGGATTAACTGTCATATACTTTGCCCCTGAAAAATCCTGCAGCTTTCCGTCAAAATAGACTTGGAAACCTGCATGATAGTGGATCTCTTTTTCTTTTTGGTTTTGTTTTTGCAAGATAAAAAATCCAGCAAAAATAATTAGAAATAAAAATGTAACTATAAAAATTTGAGAGCGCTTATTCATTCTTTATTCCTAATTGAGATATAATTGTCATGCTGAATTTATTTCAGCATCTGTATTTTCTAAAATCAGATCCCGAAACCAGTTCGGGATGACATTAAAAACAGGATATATAACCGAGTCATAATTTTTTTGGATTTATTCGAACAATTCTATCGTCTTCGGAAGCTGGATTACCGCGGCCGTCTTTATTGCTGGTTGAGATATAAAGCATACCATCCGGACCTTTTATAACTTCTCTAATTCTGCCAAACTCTCCTTTGAAGTGTTCTTTAATCGTTACATTCTCACTTTTAATTACCGCCTCATATAGAGTTTCTCCTCTAAGCCCTCCAAAAAATAACGAATCGCCTACTAAGGCTGCGCCTGCTGGAGCCCAGGTGTTTGTTGGACCTGAATTAGCAACCGGTGTTACCATCCCAGCTCGTTCCTCATCTCCTTGGATATCTGGCCAGCCGTAATTTTTTCCAGCTTCAATAATATTGAGCTCGTCAAGTCCTGACTGTACACCTGATCTACCATGTTCTGTGGACCAAAGCCCACCGTCTTTATTCCAATCTATGCCTTGGGGATTGCGATGACCATATGAAAAAATAAGATTTCCAAACGGATTTCCGCTTACAGGTTTACCTGCATCGGTTACTCTCAATATTTTTCCTGCCAGAGAAGTTTTGTCCTGAGCGCGGGATGGATCTTGAGCGTCACCGGTTGTGATGTATAAATTTTTGTCAGGACCGAATTTAATCCTTCCGCCATTATGATTAAAGTTGCCAGGAATATTGTCAACAATTATTTCTTCCTCGCTCAATTTGTTATTTTCTAATTTCATCCGCACTACCCGATTAAAGGTGTTGTTGAATTCGCTGTTATATGTATAGTAAAAATATACGAAGCTGTTTGAAGAAAAATCAGGCTTGCCCGGCGTAGCGTCAGCTAAGTCGGGATGAAGCGTAATTCCCAACAGCCCCCCCTCACCAATCTCTTTAACCCTGTCTAAAATGGCAACTGGCTCTGGGTTCAACTTTCCGTTCTTGTCGATGTACCTAACTTTTCCCGACCGCTCTGTAACTAGCATTCCTCCGTCTGGAAGAAAAGCAATTGCCCAGGGAGTGTCCAAGCCCTCTGCTATAATAGAAGTTAGAGGCGCTTCAGTTGTAATAGTTTGATTTTCGGTTGACTTTTGAACAAACTGGGGTGAAGGAGTAATTAGGTTATTTTTCTTCTCGCCTCTAGATGCTAGAATCCAAACTCCGACCAAAATTGCAGTTAGCAGCAACAAAAATTTTTTCATCTATGCAAAAACATATTTTACCATTTTAAATACGGGTAAAATAACAGATTCAAAACTCACAGCTAAAAATCAGGAAAAGATTTAAATGATTTTTACACCTTAAAGGTGAAATATAGATTCATTTTTTACTCTAAACCACATTTTCATCGATCCAGCTAATAAACTCTTCGTTTCCTTTAAAAGGCACAAACCATACCATCGGAACCTCTTCGCTAGAAGTTTCTCTAACACCTTCAACTATCGCTTTTTTATGGCTGTCTTTTGTAAATGCTGAGATGTTGTAGTAATTCGTGTTTATTATCTTTCCCTTCCACCAAAATCTGGTCGGACCGTGAAGTATTAGTCCACCCGCAATAAGTTTTTTCTTAAGTAGAACATCAAGTATTTTATTCGCTTGTTTTTTATTTTCTGCGCTGATAAAAGCCTGGAGATATTTTGTTAGCATATATTCTCGCTTTAAAGGCGATCTTCAAACTTCAAAAATAAACCCGTCTTTTGCCTTTTTTATCAAACCTGCAACCGGATTTGAGAAGTGGGAACCAATAAGAAGTATGCTGGAGTTAGCTACATGATTTAGTAGTTTTTCGCGTGTTTGCAAAGCTATATCGGGTAAGGTGTCAGCATCCATAGTCCAGTTAGGATTTGCAATCTGACAGGGATGATGAAGAAAATCTCCTGAAATTATTGCTCTTTTTCCCTCCGACTCAATCATAATGCTTACATGGTCAGGCGTATGTCCAGGAGTTGATATTAATCTTAAATTCTTATCAATTTTATAGTTGTTGTCTACCAGCTTTGCAAGTCTTGCTTTAACGATTGGCGCTACCGAATCATCGAAGGCAAATTTGTCGTCATCAATTTCTTTCTCTGGTTTTTCTATCCAATAATCGTATTCTTTTTTAGAAAAAAGACATCTTGCATTTGGAAAAGTTGGTACCCAAGTAAAATTTTCTAATCTGGTATTCCAACCTACGTGATCAAAATGAAGATGGGTACAGATAACAAAATCTATCTCTAATTCAGAAACTCCTAAATCATTTAGTTTTTTTAAATAATCCGTGTTTAAATTTCCCCACTCTGGAATTGTCGGTCGAGTCTTACCGTTTCCATTACAGGTATCAATCAGAATATATTTACCTTCGGACTTTACTAATAAACTCTGGACCAAAGCTTTAAGATTTCCTTTCTCGTCTGCAAAATGCGGATAAAGCCACTGTATCTTTTGGATATTCTCTGGAGTCGCGCTTTTTAGTGTGCTTTGTATCAACTCTCCAGCTTGTATCTCGATTATCTGAAAAATTTCAACTTCTCCAACTGTCCAACTTAAACCTTTACATTGTTCTAAAACAACTTTTAGTTTTTGAAAAATTTCTAAGGTAAAAGGATCTTCCAGATTTCCCTTATCAACCCATTCAAAATATTTAAGCTCCGTAAGGTTTTTATTTAAAGACCTAAATGTATATCTACAATGATAATTTTGGTCTTTAGAAATCCATTCTACAACTTTGTTTTCTATTATAGTATTTACACTGACTTCAGAATATTCACCTTTTTTATTTTTGAGTTTATAGACAGTTCCTACACGAACTGGCCATTCATTTGTTTTTTCTTCCACAACGCCGTCAATCCACAAAGTAGAATTTGGAGGAGTTATAGTGAATTTGAAAACGTCATTAATAGGTTTATTTATCTGGATTGTTAATCTTTTACTTTTCATATTTTCATCGATTGTACGACTTTTGGGAGAAAAAAGCTAATCTATTTATGAAGTTTGGACGATGAATTTCGTGTTTTGCGGATCAAATGCCGAGATATTCTTTTTTACATCCAATATTTCAATCCCTAAAACTCTACCTTTTGAATCCTCATCCACTAAAATAGAGTCAGTTATTTTTTTAGTTTTATTATATCTGCCTTTAGCTAACTCTATATATATTGCGTCTACTTTTGAATCATATTTTAATTTCATAAGTATTTACTTTAAATAATAAACCTGTAATTTGTATCATGTTAAATTTTTCCACTGCGATCGGAAAAGATCAACGCGAGCTCCTTTAAATTGAATTCCTTCTTTAAGAAGCATTCTCCTTTTACCAGCTAATCCTCCCTGTCCGGAATAACCGGTCAAGCTTCCGTCTTTGGCAACCACTCGATGACAGGGAGTATTAGGCGAATCAGCATTAATCCGCATAAGCGCTCCAACTGCTCTTGCGGCTTTGGGATTGCCAGCTAATTTAGCGATCTGGCTGTAGGTTGCGACTTTGCCTTTGGGAATTACACGACAGAGTTCGTAAACTTTTTCCGAAAAAGCTTTTTTCATCCTTATTGCGCTACGCGAATACCCCGCCATGGGCGGGGATGAGCACAAAAATAATACAACTAGCAACAAAATACCTCGTAACGAAGCGGTGGAGGTATTTTATTATTATACACTTTAGAATTTGTTAGACTAAGATATATGGAACCTCCCCAACACTGGCTCCACCACAAAGTTTTCGTTATCGTCTTTTTTCTTCTCATAGCTAATCTTATTGCCTTAGATTTATGGGTAGGATCTAACTTATTAAGATTGAATAAAGAATTGAACAAAACAAAACTTGCTTCCATCCCCACTTCTCAAACCACCTCTCAAT
>MGAI01000040.1 GCA_001789695.1 Candidatus Roizmanbacteria bacterium RIFCSPLOWO2_01_FULL_37_16
TCTTCCAGAGTTTCCCCAAAATCTACAAATCCTCCAGGCACATCCCAAAATCCTTTTTTTGGGTTACTTTTTCTTTTCACTAAAAGAATTTCACCTTTTTCATTTTGCACGATTAAGCCATTGGTTGGAACAGGGTTAAGATAAAAGCGGAAACCGCAGGATGTACAATCGATTAATCGATTGGACTTTTTTATTTTGGCTTTACAGTTAGGGCAATATTTAAAAAAAACCATATGATGTATTATAATTTATCTATGGTTAGAACACGAATCGCTCCCTCACCTACCGGCGAGGATATTCATATAGGAAATTTATACACTGCCTTAATTAACTGGGCCTGGGCAAAAAAAAATAAAGGAAAATTTATCGTCAGAATTGAAGATACCGATCGTAGCCGATTGGTTAAGGATTCGGAAAAAAAAATTCTCCAGACGTTGAAAGACTACGGACTAAATTACGACGAAGGACCAGATGTTGGCGGACAATATAAACCTTATAGGCAGTCTGAGAGGTTATCTTTATACAAAAAATACTCTCAGGAATTATTAGATAAAGGGACAGCGTATTATTGTACCTGTAGCAGAGAGCGCTTGGATGAGCTAAGGACATTACAACAAAAACAAAAGCAGGTCCCCAAGTATGACAAACATTGTTTATCAAGACAAAAGGAAGTGAAAGAGGAAATAAAAAAAGGCAGGACTTATGTAATCCGGCTCAATGTTCCGAGTGGTCGAGAGATTAAGTTCCAAGATGTGATTCGAGGTGAGATCAAAGTCGTAAGTGACAATCTCGATGATCAGGTGCTTCTAAAATCCGACGGTTACCCAACCTATCACTTAGGGGTTGTAGTGGATGATTATCTGATGAAGATAAGCCATATCATAAGAGCCGAAGAGTGGCTCTCATCAACTCCTAAACATATTCTTTTGTATGAGGCTTTCGACTGGCCGCCTCCAATTTTTGCCCATGTACCGATTCTTCGCAATCCCGATAGGTCAAAACTCTCAAAGCGGAAAAATCCTGTCTGGGCGTCGTGGTATTTAAAACAGGGTTATCTGCCGGAAGCAGTTCTTAATTATCTTGCCCTCATGGGTTGGTCCCACCCTAAGCAGAAGGAAATTTTTAGTCTGGATGAATTTGTGAAAGTATTTGAACTTAAAAAGGTAAAATCAGTCGGCCCGGCTTTTGATCCGGTCAAGCTTGAGTGGATGAACGGAGAATACCTTAGGAAATTACCAATTTCAAATTTCAAATTACAAATCTCAAATTTTTATAATAATAAATTACCAGATAATATAGTTGAGAGAACAATACCTTTAGTTAGAGAGCGGATGAAGAAGTTTTCAGACTACTTTCCTTTGTGCGAGTTTTTCTTTGAAAGGCCAAAAAGGCATGAAGTTGATCTCTCCGCAAAAAAAGAACTACTAAAAAAAATGCATGACGAATTGGCTAAGATTTCTAATTGGAAAGCCGATAAAATAGGCGAGAAAATGCAGGATTTGGCAAAAAAAGAGGGGGTGAAAACAGGAGAGTTTTTTATGACTCTTCGAGTCGTAACTACTGGTAAAAAAATTTCTCCACCTTTGAATGAATCAATGCAGATTTTAGGTAAGGAAGAATGTTTGAAAAGATTGGTATAATATATTGTTCGGGCAATAAAATGGCCAATCAATCGATTGAATATTTTTCTTCTATTATTAGAAACTCTAGAGAATTGACTCGTCGAGAAAAAGTGGTTTTACTATTTCGATTAAAGAAAAAAACTCTTAAAAAAATAGGGAGAAAAAACAAAGTAACCGGCGAGTGGATAAGACAGATAGAAAAACAGGCGTTGACAAAATTTAGAAGAAAGATTAACCAACTCTTGCTTTTTGATTAAAAATGGCTAAAAAGGTAAAGATTATTTATTCTCCAAAATGTCTTGAGTATTATTCCCCAGAACATCCAGAATCCCCAGATCGGGTGAGAAACTCCTATGAATTTTTAAAAAAGAGAGGATACGAGTTTGTTGAACTTTCACCTTGCACTAAAGAAGATGCTCTATTAGTTCATTCAAAAGAACATTTTGGAAGAGTAAAAAGCGGGAATTTTTATGATGCCGATACACCAAGTCTACCTAATATTTTTGAGTACGTAGTTGTTTCTGTAGAAGCTGCAATAAAAGCAGCAAGGTTGTGTTCAAAAAATGTTTTTACTTTCTCTCTCATGCGTCCGCCCGGACATCACGCAGGAAAAGATAGTATTGAGGGATTTTGTTACTTCAACAATCTCGCGATTGCTGTCGAGAAGGTTATGAGAGAAAAAAAATTTAGTCGAGCAGCGATTGTTGATATTGATTGTCATCACGGCAATGGAACCCAAGATATTTTTTACGGAAGAAAAAACGTGCTCTACGTTTCGCTTCATCAGATCGGGATTTATCCTGGATCAGGGTATGAATCAAGTTTAAACTGTATTAATTATCCTTTACTTTCGGGAACCGGTGAAGAAGAATATCTGGAAAAATTCAACTCTGCGCTAGAAAAAATCAAGGTATTTAATCCGGAACTTATCGCGGTTTCTGCCGGATTTGATACCTATAAAAAAGACCCATTGTGTAGTTTGAAGTTGGAGGTTGGAAGTTACAGGATCATTGGTAAAAAACTTAAGCAGATTAATCTACCGCTTTTTGCAGTTTTGGAGGGAGGCTATAGCGAGGACTTGCCACAATGTATTTACAGTTTTCTTGAAGGTCTCAAAGGAAAACAGTAAAATACGATTATGAAAATAAAACTAACTGAAAAAAAATGTGTGCCTTGTGAGGGAGGGATGCCTCCGATGAGACTGGCAGAGATTAAAAAATATCTTCCGCAATTAAAAAATAAATGGGAGTTAAGCGATAGCAAAAAAATCACTTACTCTTTTAAATTCAAAACTTTCAAACAAGCAATTGTTTTTGTCAATAGAGTTGCTGAGTTGGCAGAAAGCGAAAATCATCATCCAAATATTCACATTCTCTATAACAAGGTAAAAATAATTCTAACCACCCATGCCATCGGTGGCCTATCGGAAAACGATTTTATTCTGGCGGCTAAGATAGAAAACTTATTTAATCTCTAAACTTTTCCACAAAATTCTACAGGCATAAGTACGGTACGGCTTCCATTTTTCGACAATTTTTTCAATCTGTTTTTTCGTCGGTTCTTTTTTGAATTTATACAGTTTTTTAATTGCGTTTCGCAGTCCGAGATCACCGTGAGAAAAGACATCATCCCGTCCCAGGGAAAACATCAAAAACATTTCTGCAGACCAGGGACCAATACCCTTAACTTTGGTTAGTTTTTTTATTATCAAATCATCCGAAAGTTTATTGAGCTGATCAAGCCGGAGTTCTTCAGGTAAAACCTTTGCAGCTAAATCTTTTAAAAAACTTACTTTTGCATTGGAAGTACCACAGGATCGGATTTTTTCAGCCGCGAGTTTAAGAAGCGCTTGTGGAGTAATTTTTTCCTGGGGAAATAATTTCCTAAAGCGACCAAATATCGTTGCGGCAGCCTTATCAGAAAGTTGTTGATTAATTATGATCTCGCACAGTTCTGAAAAGTGATCATCGGATACTTTTGGTCCAAAAACTCCAACTTTTTCAATCACCGCGTAGAGAATAGGATCGACTTTTCTAAAATGTTCATTTACATTTTTATTCATCCTAGTATTATAAAATAATAAGTGATGGAAAAAATAATTATAAACACAAAAAAAGAAAAAGAACTTGTCGATATTACAGATAAGGTTAACGAAATAATCAAGAAAAATGATTTCAAAGAAGGAGCGGTTACACTTTTTTTAACTCATACGACTGCGGCGTTAACAACCATAGATGAAGACCCGGGAATTGATTTGGATTTGTTTGACGCGTTAGAGGAAATGGTGCCAAAATTAAAATATCGTCATCCGCATAATCCCAGTCATGTTCCCAGCCATATTTTGTCTTCGCTTATTGGAACATCCTTGACACTTTTAGTTGAAGGCGGAGAGCTTATATTAGGAACATGGCAGAGAGTGGTTTTGATCGAATTAGACGGACCAAAAGAAAGAGAAATATATATTTCAATTTAGTCCAATCGATTAATCGATTGGACATTGGTATTGAAGTCTTAGGAAGAGTAGATTTCCTGCCAGTGGGGGTCGGTTTCGACGGTTAAGTCAAGATAGATTTTTTTCCCCGTGGCAAGTGCGATTTCTTTTCTGGCATAGCTTCCTATTTCTTTTATTTTTCTTCCACCTGCGCCGATCAGCATTTTTTTATGACGGGCGTTGGTTGTTAAAATTCTGGCTTTAATTACAATAATTCGTTTCCCTTTTTCTTTGATTTCATCAACAATCGCAGTTGTGGTATAAGGAATTTCCTGGCCCATCATTATAAAAACTTTTTCCCGTATAAGTTCGGCAATGAATGTTTTACTATCCATATTTAAAAGCGGATAACCGGCTTTATTTTCCATCATTTCATTAACCCTCAGGGTTCCAGGAACCCTGAGGGTTGGTTTTTCCTCAGGCAGTAGTTCGAAGATTTTTTGCATAATCGGCTTAAAGTGTAGTTTTTTCAGAGCGGAAATTTGAAAAACATAAGGAATCTCATCTTCCAAAAATTTGTATTGGGGAAGAAAAGTTTTATCCTGAAGATCGATTTTATTAATCACCAAGATTTTAGGTTTATTGATTTTTCGGACAATCCCCAACACCTTTGCTTCTTCAAAGTCGCGTTTTCTGGTGTGATCTATCATATAAATGACAAGATCGATTTCTTCATTTATGGCTTGAAAGGTCTTTTCATTTATTTTTTTGGCCAAAAAGTCTTTGGCTCTTCCGAAGATTCCCGGTGTATCGACAAAGACGATTTTTCCTCTCTCATCTTCAAAAAGAGCTTTAATTGGAAAGCGGGTAGTCTGGGGTTTGGGCGAAGTAATTGCCACTTTTTGTCCGATTAGATTATTTAAAAAAGTCGATTTGCCAACATTTGGTCTTCCGATTAAAAGAACTTTTCCTTCCTTCATAGCATATTAATTATACAGCGTGTATCATATATAGGCTATGCAGACTTTAAGCGATAAAGAAGTTTTAATACGGATAAAAAACGGTGAAATCGATCACTTTACCTATCTAGTTAAAAAATATACCAATCAAATCTTAAACTTTGTTTCCAAGAAAATAAAAAACCGATTTGACTCCGAAGATATTGTCCAGGAAACTTTTCTGAATTTCTACAAGGCTGTACATCGGTTCGACGAAAAGAAGCCGATTTTACCCTATCTTTTCCAGATCACCAGAAACGAGATGAAAATGTACTGGCGCTCGAGAAAGCAGATGGTCAGACTAGATGAAAAAATAATTGTAGAAGAAAATCAAGAAAGTGAAACAAAAGTAGCAATCGAAAAACACCTTAACCAACTTCCCAAAGAACAAAAAAAAGCCCTGCAATTAGTTGGTGACGGATACTCGTACCAGGAAATTGCCAAGATTTTAGGTAGGCCGATTAACACAATTAGAACTATCATAAGGAGAGCACGGTTAAAAATGATAAAATTTAAGATCCTCTGAATTTTGTATGAAAAAGCTTGAAAAAAAAATAATTCAAAATGTGTTTTTTTATGAGACTAAGCAGACGCTGTTCCAGCTTGTGTTTCGAACTCTTGGGATTATTGGTCTTATAATCGGAGGAACTTTCTTTGGAATATATGTTTTAAGTCAATTAAGCCAACAGAGCACGTTGGATATTTTTGAGATTTTATTTGAAGATTTTGAGATTTTAAAAAACTATCTTGGTGAGATCTTAAGCACGTTTTTAGTCGAACTTCCTAAATTAGAAATTGCCGCTTCACTTGTTGCTTTCACTATTTCGTTTATTTTAATTTTTTCAGTTTTTAAGAATTTTCCCAGATTGAAAAATAAGATACATTGTTTGCTAAAATTTTGGTTTAAACCTTTGAAACCCCGCTCAGCGGGGTGAAACTTTCTGCCTAGATTTGCATATATAATGATAATTAACTCTTTAATTGAAGCTTTATGAAAGGCCTAGTCCTTAATTTATTATTAATATCTGTCATTTTATTCCTGCCTTCGATAGCAATTGCACAGCCTCGCAGATTACAGCAGGCGTTAATAAGAAATAAAATTAAGGAAATAAGGCAGGAGATGAAACAAGAAAAAAAAACTTTGCTAGAAGAATTTAAAGCCAAGATTAAGTCCATCCGACAAAGTGTAGCAAAGATTATTGGCGCAGAAGTCACCGAGAAAAGCGGAGCTTCACTCAACGTTTTAAAAGACAACAAGGTCTATACGATAAACACCGACAGTCGAACTCAAATCCGCAGGCATTATTGGGGTAAGTCTTCCTTTGACGAAATTTCTGTAGGAAATAAAGTAAACATACATGGGATTTTCACAGATGACTCGAAAACTACAATTTTAGCTAGTTTAATTAGAGATCTTTCAATCATGAAGAGACATGGAGTTTTTTTTGGCGAAGTGACACAAAAAAATTCTGACAATTTTGTTATAAAGTCTAAGCAGAGAGATAATCAAACAGTTTATTTCACAGATTCAACTAAATTCGTAAACAGAAACGGCCAAAGTATTAGCTATACAGAGCTTCAAACAGGTCACCAGATAAGAGTGAGGGGATTATGGGATAAGAGTTTGAACAAGATAATAGAGGTGAGCGAGGTAAAAAATTTCTCCCTTCCTCCAAAGCCAACCAAAACCACCACCCCAACTCCATAAAATTTAAGTAAAGCTACCCTTGACATGGTAAAATATCTACGTACTTTAACAGGTTTATTTTTTATTTGGGGGATCGTCTAATGGTAGGACAACAGCCTTTGGAGCTGTTTATCGGGGTCCGAATCCCTGTCCCCCAGCACAGATTGAGATTGGGCGCCATCACAAAGCTCCGACCAGAAGAGTGCGATTTAATAGAGTCATTTATATCTAATCTTTTTTTTCGATAACTTCTCCTTCCTGTATTTTATCTTTATCAATGAAGAAAGGAGTTTTATGTTTCTTTTTTTTGTTTCGTGATTTAAGTAAATAGAAAATAAGAAATGGCAATAAAGACAATACTATTTTTCTAATAAGTTGAAGTGAAATCATTATTATTTCCTTCTTAAAATTTCGCCTAATCGTTTTAGTGCCTCGCCATAGCTTGCCCAATCGCCTTCCTTTTGAGAACGGATAGCTTCATCGTATAAATCTTGCGCTTGTTTAAACAAATCCTTTGTTTGTTGATCAACGACAATGGTTGATTGATCGGTTTTCTCTTCTTGGGTTGGAGAAGTAATTGTTGTTCCAAATATTCTTGAAAGAGCCATCTCCAAATT
>MGAI01000041.1:0-2498 GCA_001789695.1 Candidatus Roizmanbacteria bacterium RIFCSPLOWO2_01_FULL_37_16
AATCCCGCCACCGGCAAAAAGAGTCTTTCTTGTAATATTTTTGACTTTTTCCTCCCAGGCTTTCTTTCTAGGATCTTCTTTTGGCAACTGATTTACTTTCTCCTCGATTATTGCTTCGACCGCTTGACCCAAATTTCCACTTTTTAATGCACCGCTTATTCTCTGACCTACCTCAGTTGGTATATCTCCATTCTCCATACCTACAAAGAATTGCTCAAGTTGTTGATCTCCGGGTGAAAGAAGACCTGACTGTGAGTTCTCTAATGCTTGAATCTGTTCTACTAATTCATTAATCTGTTTTTGTGTAGCTTCTCTTACCTCACCGGAGGCAATATTAGCATCTCGTGCAAGATTTTGTGCTCGAGTCCTAAGCTCCTGCACCGCCTCACCAATCTGGGTTGGTCCATATACTTTTATCAAATCAGCAATATCAGCAGCTGAGGCTATAGTTCCCGCCTCAAGTCTGGTAAGTAGTTCCTGACGGATTTGATTGGCTGTCTCTTGGGCTGGAGTAAGAGTTTCTCCTTCTTTTGCCTGGTGCTCTACTGTGTGTTGGGTGAGAAACTGCCTAAGAGAATCGGTTGTAACCAAACCGCTAGCTTCACCAGCTTGGCGAAGCACATCAACATCCATATTCTCAACCGCATCATTTTTACCAGTGTAGCGAGTTTCCAAATATGCATTTAAAACGGTTGTTTGTTCTGCGGTTAAAACCCTGTTTTCGCCTGCCGCCGTTTCCAATTTAGCAATTCCGACTAGCTGAGCATCAAGTAAAACTTCTACAGGGACACTTAATTGACTACCTGATGCTGTGTAACAAGTAAATACTGCAATACCATTATCTGTTGCTCTACCTGTGATGGTGGCTAAAGTGAATACACGGTCGGACTCACTTGGTCTTGCTGCTCGCAAGGATCCGTCAAGATTTTCTATTACCCTAATTGGTTCACCACCACTAAGTTCTATTCTTTGGCTTAAAGCTCCATTTGGCTGTTCAGCCAGACTAGCTAAATCGCCATAGGTTACGATCTCTTTTATAATTGCCGGCCTAGCTCTTAATTCTTTTCTATCTTTAATCTGCCTTAGTTCGCTTTTTGCCCGACTTCTGACTGCTACATTGGCGATCGCTCTTGCCTCACGAGTTGTTGGAACAACTTTAATTTCTTTTGCCCTCGTCGGTTCAGGCGGTGGTGGCGGCACCGATGCTGATGAAGAAACTGGTGGTCCTTCTGTTGGTCCTTGTAGCATATTACTATAATAATTGCATTTTCCGACAAATTCAAATATATTTAGTTAATATATGGCTGATACCACTCTTCAAGTTGAACAAACTCCAGTAAAAATAGTTGCTACCGCAGGCCCATTACATCTTTCCCGTCTGGGTGACAGAGCAAAATACCAACCAATTAGAATAGAGAGATCTGAAGGTGCTTTGCCAGGACTAGATATCTCAACTCGTGCCCAGAAAGAATATGCCATACCTGGCGAGCTTACCTCTGAGCTAACCCAATTTATGGTAAATCACATCAACGCTCTAAATCGAGTCCAAACAAGTATTAATAGAATTAACACTGAACGAGCTGCCAGAGGACAACCATCCTTAACAAATCCTTTTGATGTATTAGCAGCAGGAGCGCCTGGTAATCTGCATGCCCACGAATGGGAACTATTAAATAAACTCTCAAGTAGTGGTAAAGCCGATGAACTAAAAATTAGAGAATTCCTTTCCACCTCCCAGGGAAAAGCAGCTTCG
This sequence comes from Candidatus Roizmanbacteria bacterium RIFCSPLOWO2_01_FULL_37_16, assembly GCA_001789695.1. Taxonomy (GTDB): domain Bacteria; phylum Patescibacteriota; class Microgenomatia; order UBA1406; family GWC2-37-13; genus 2-01-FULL-40-13. The sequence goes on from MGAI01000041.1 coordinate 1,754, forward strand.
GTCCTTTTACTTGAAGAGGCTAGTTGGAGAAGTTTAGCTGCTATGGAGTTAACAGCTGAGGCTCTAAGAGGAACACAGGCGGGGAGAAACAAGATGCTAAGTACAGGTATCAATGAAGGATTTTTGCGAAGATGGGTAGATAATCATTTACATACCTTGGTTGAAGCAGGCAAAATTTCTGCTACAGCGGCAGCTGCCATATCTCATGGTATTAGCTCAGGTCTTTTTAAAGGGACAATAGCAGGACTATTAACCGCAAATCCAGCCATAGGAGCAGCAGTTGGTTTAGGAACAGCAGCTGTTGACTCAATCGGAATAATGGGAATAATTGGAATTTGGCGAGGACTTCGCCGCGGTGTGACTTTGAATCTGACAGCAAATAACGAAATTAAAGCTGCTATAATGGCTGATCCTGCTGAAGCTGAATATTGGTGGCAAGCCTATGGAATAAGTTTTGACCAAACTAGAAGACCGTCGCTTAATCCTGAAAAAAGACAAGAGCAGTTGCTTGATAATCTTTATACCCGTTTTAAAATACTTAACCAGGTCTTTCACCTTCCACCGGGTGAAATAAGAGCTCTCCCTGACTATTTTCTTGAGCCGAATAGGACTGTTGGAGGTCGTTTTCTACCGTCAATCACACGTTATCCCATGGGTGAGACCGAAGATACGCCCTGGAGACAAGATATAATAACAGAATTTGACGAATTAGTTAATCAACGACCAGCTGGAGCTGTGGCACCGA
>MGAI01000041.1:2540-8093 GCA_001789695.1 Candidatus Roizmanbacteria bacterium RIFCSPLOWO2_01_FULL_37_16
ACGTAATTTTACGCTATACCAATGAAGCTAACGATCGGATTCTTCACGAAAGACGCGTTACAACAACGTCAACTAATGCGATAGCTACACTTGATGCTAGAATAACAAGTCTGAAAACGAATGGTGATGAGTACAATCGAAGGGTTAAACAGTTAACCGATGCTCAAGTCGCTTTACAAAAAATCACCCAAGGTGAAGAAGGACAAAATAATGGCCTCTCCGCAGAAAGAACTGCTCTGGATTCTTATTACACTAAACTCGACGAATTAGAAACTATCCGCCGGGAATGCAGAGCCCGAAGAAATTTTGGCACTGACGACCTTGAAGAAATAAATAGACAACTCTCTCTCGTGAGTGATACCCGCCTAGAAGACCTGAGAAAATCACTAGATGAGGCTCAAAATGTAGTTGATGCATTTAATCCGGGACAGATTCAGACTTATTTCGTTAGTGCCAGTGAGCAATTTGATCGATTTACTATGACGGTAGGAGCCGGAGGATTAGGTTTTACAAGAGATGATTTGATAAACCTGTCTTTAGAAGAAAAGTTTAGAAGAATCAACGCCAGCCCAAACGGTTGGCCAGCGAGCGCCAATCATGAACCCGAAAATCGATTGAATTTAATATATGCCATAAGTGAAGCCCGGGCAAGGATGGACCCCATATTTACTGCTGGTGCTACTGCGGCTCTTGAGAGTGTTTTGGCAATTCCTGGATTTATTCGGGAAGAACAGCTCTGGTCAATGACAGCAGACCAACTCCAACGCCTTTTCGCAGACACAGGCACACCTTTTCCCGCTTCCTTAACCGCAGCCGATCTTCCTACTGTTATTACACAAGGAAGAAGCAGATTCAGAACCAGAGAAGGTAGCTTAATAACAGAAATAGATGCAGAAGCCAACAGAACCGCAGCACACAATAGAATCATTGAAAGAAACAGAAATGAGCTTAATTCCGCTTCACAAAAGTTAAACCAACTTGTAGGTCAGCTTAGATCCGATGAAGCAGCCATGCGGGAAGTAAGAAACGATTCCCAAGCTCTGGCCGCTGATTTTTTTCATAACTATGATCCTGATTTTAGACAAGCTTTGCGCACTGTAAGCATAATGGCTGCGCATAATACCTTATTAGATCTAGATAATTTGCATTCTATCGACCTGAATGAGTTTTTAAACCGCATACATCATGCTCATACTGATTCGGCAGGAGTGGTTGGCTGGCCAGTTGGCGATGCGCGCGATACCCGACCTGAAAATATCAGAATGCTACTTTCAGTCATAGCTGAGGCAAATGCCCGCCACAACTTTCCTGCTCAATTTACTGATACACAAATAATTGGTGAAATTATTGGTTTGGGTATAACTGAAGATGAAATACGAAGACTTGGAGATATTAGAGCTGTTGCTCATAGAATGGTTGAACGTGGATACAATCCAGATAATTTTGAAGATCCAACAACACAACAGCATTTACAGGAAGCTATCGACATTATCATGCTTCGCTATGGCTACAGAATAGAATTTTTAAATAATCTTATCCCAACAACACCTGATGCAGCCGACAGCTTTGCTAGACTCAATCAGACTTATAAAAATACACGAAAAGAACATATTAGAAGAAGAGCGGATGCTCAGGGAAATCTTCTCGTTCCAGTTGGGACTGATCCGACTATTGATAATATCGACGCAAGGATCAGGGCAATTGAGGTTGAACTACGCAATTATCAACAGTTTGAATCAATCGAAGCCAGTCTCAATCCGATTAAATCTGCCCTAGAAGATTATAGAAGCAAACAAGAAGCCTTGGTAGCCGCCAGAAGAGGTGTTTTTTCCTACGTGCGCAATAGACCTAATGCTGTGGAAGAAATGTCCCTTGAAGAACTAGATCAGTTTATTACAACACAAAAAGCACAACATGCTGATAGAGAAAAATTAAGAGACAGCCTAAAAGATGCTGAAACAGCTGTTAATGAAAAGACTCTGGTTGATAATACTAATAACACCCTAACTCAACTGACAACAGATTTTGATTTTATCATTGCTATGGATGCCGCGTTACCTGCTGCAAGACAAGTTGGGCTGAATTTGGCTGCATTGCAAACTCAAGACTTTGAAGATTTAATGAGGTTGGTAAATCAAGCACATACTAGAGGTCTAAGACTACATCCTCCTATTGATGACGTCGGTTGGTCAGAAAGTCATAATACTGATCATGCACTAAGAATGCGGCTAGCTCATGCTATGATAGAGGCCAGAGCCAGGCAGATCGATCCCACAGTAGCTACTATTACTCCTCCAATGAGTGACGTTATAGCCCGTCTCAATGAACACCAGTTAAGAACTGGTACAGTTGAAAGTGTGGCTAGAGATATTAATCGGGTTGGGGGAGTAGCTGTATTTGGCCCAGCCGCAGCAACATTTCTTGGTGGAGGTGATTTAGATCCCAATATTCCTCTGCATCGAACTATTATAACTACTATCATTACACAGGCTAACAACCACCTCGATGCTCGAAGACAGGCTATGATTCAAACCATAACTGGGAATGAGAACAGACTTCGAAATATAAGTGACTTAATTAATACTCAAACCAGCAATATCGATACTCTTAGAACTCATTATGAAGTAACTAAAACCTTATTAAACTCAAGAGAAACGCTATTGATAGAAAGTCAGAGAATCAACGATGAGATTGAGAGATTTACAGATACAACTCTAGTTACCACTCAAGCAGTAAGACAAGAATTCACTCAACCAGAACACCGCTTGGCTGGTTTTACCGTTGGCATGAGCGAGATATATGATCTAATTTTTCAGTATAAATCAAAGCCTAATCGAGCAGAATTTTTTAAACAAATAATTAAAGTATTACCACCACAACTATTAATGCAAGAGTTAAACGCTGGTCTAAATCTCGGGCTTCCTCCATTAGCAATCAACAATTTCTTAACTGCGCTTGGAACTGAATTTGAACTTGGAAATGTAGACGATATAGGTTTAAGAAGATCATTCCGCGAAATGATTTATAATTTATCAAGACGAGTATTGGCATATTAAATAAATTAAAGTTATGAAAATCACAACCAAAGACATCATAGCTTACTTACCGCTTGATCCTGACTTTAAAAAAGAGTTCGAGGAAAAACTCGACACTCTGGATCCCGATAGAAGACTTGAGATCGTGGATAACTTATGGTTAGCCTTTGATGAACTGTTTGAACTTAAATTTCAGGAAAACTTACGTAGTGCTATCGAAAGAGTAAGCAGTAACGAGGAAGAGGTTGGAGCTGATTTTTATAAAAAAATTCGCCAAGAAACAAGAAAGGAGATTGAAAAAGAAATAACAGAAAAGTCGACCACTCACAACCTGTCGGCAATCAGAGAAAAATTAAAGAATATAATCAGCCAGACAGAATCTTCGCTAAAATCAACAAAAGCCGAAAACTAAATAATTAACAAAGATTTCGGAAATTTTGTTAAAGTTCTTGCTTTGAGATTTTCTTCGACGACAAGCGTGTCTTCAATTCTCATGCCAAATTTTCCCGGAAAATAAACACCCGGTTCGATGGTGAAGATCTGATTAACCTGCTTGCGGTCAGTTGAGTTGAAAGAAACTTTCGGATATTCATGAATTTCAAGTCCAACACCGTGTCCGGTGGAGTGAGGATAATTCGGAAATCTGTTATTAGTGATCAGTTTTCGACAAAAATCATCAATATCTTTCAATAGATCAGAGTATGCCACTTTTTCGACAGTTTTTTCTTGCGCCTGCAACAAGACTTCGTAAACATGTTTAACTTCATCGCTTGGCCTGCCAAAAAAAGCCATCCGTGTAATATCCGAAACATAATCCTTGTGTTTAACTCCGAAATCGATAAGGATTACTGAACCGTTTTTAACAACTCCTTCTCCATCTTTGGTATTGTAGTGGGCAACTGCGGAGTTGGCGTCGATTGCCACAATCGGATCAAAAGCAATATCGTGGCCTTTCTCCTTCAACCACATCTCAATTTTAAAAGCAATCTCTTTTTCCGTCGTCCCCAGCTTAATAATTCTTGTGATTTCCGAAAGACATTGGTCGCCGATCTCGCAGGCTTTTTGGATATAATTTATCTCGTCTTCGTCTTTAATTTCACGAATTTTTACTATCAATCTGTCCATTGCTAAAAGAGCTAAGCTACTAAGCGACTCTTTTAACTTTTGATACTCATTAAATCTCAAGTCCTCTGCTTCAAATCCCAAGGTTTTTATTTGCTCTTCCTTAACGATCTCCTGCAGATGAGAAATCAATCCCTTTTCCGGCTTAATCAACTTTAACTCCAGCTTCAAACTTCCGACTTCAAACTTCGAACTACCGTCCAGATACCTCTCATCACTAAACAGATATATCTTTTTTTTAGTAACAAGAACAAACGCCTCTCTCTCATCTTTAGTAAGCGTCTTGAATCCAGTCAGGTAAAGAATATTAAAAAAATTCGAAATCAATAGTGAATCAATGCCTTTATCACGAAGCGTCTCTCTTACTTTGTTGATTCGTGGATCGTACATAAAATTCTATTGTAACATTATTTGTTACTTTCCTTTTTGTCATGCTGAATCCGTTCCCTATCGCTCAGGACTATAGCCCGTTTCAGCATCTGATTTTTGAATAACAGATCCTGAAATGAATTCAGGATGACAAAACCATTTGCTTTTATTATTTTTATATAATTGTGTTTATGATCACAACCCTGGTTATTTCCCTTCGCGAGTTTCTTGAGGTGTTTCTTATAATCGGCGTCTTTTTAGGTATCTCCAAAAAACTCAAATTAAAAAGAGAGAGGGAAATTATCTTAGCGAGTGCGATTGGAATCGTGATCTCTTTGCTTCTTCCCATTTTTACATTTTCAGTTGGTGAAAGGGCGCAAATCATCCTAAATGAAAAAAATGCCGAACTTCTTGAGGGTTATCTCATGATTTTCTCCGGATTTTTCATCGCTTATGTTGTCTTTTCACTGCATAACTTTTTTGTTCTTAAGAGGTCCAAGCATCTTATCACGGCTCACCAAAAACTCCAGCAGAATATCTTTGACATCTCGCTTTTTCTGACAATTGTGTTTTTTATTATCCGTGAAGGCTTTGAAATAGCTCTCTTTACCGCTACAACCTCTCTCTTTTCAAAATTTATTGATAATCTTGCCGGTCTTGCCATCGGCTTTCTTGCCTCCTCAACATTTGGGATTCTCACCTTCCTCGCCTATATCAAATTCCCAATTGGCAAAGTATTTAAACTCACAGAATATTTAATCGTCATTTTAGGCGCTTCTTTTGTAAAAAACGGATTAAGCGAACTTTTTGAAATCTACTTCAATATTCACCTAGCCCAAATTTTTCCAATTAACCTAACCTTTCTTCCCGAAAAATCTACCTTCATCGGACATCTGGCCAAAAACATCTTCGGCCTCGAACAAAACTTCAGCCTAGCCAAACTAACCATTATGTCCTTATATATTCTCTTTATCTACTTGATGTTTTTACGAAAAAAAGTCAAAAATTCTTTTCCTTAAGCGCCATG